>CAYXCE010000038.1:8116-8914 GCA_964463395.1 uncultured Pseudothermotoga sp. | reverse complement strand
GTGCGAAGCTCGACGGATCGGTGGGCGACGAACAAGAAATGGAGTTCGTGGAGAGAAAAATCAGAGACCTCGACGTTTCAAAAGCTCCTGCACAATGAAGTTGGCCACCTCGCTCGGCGTGGTACCACTACCAAAACCGGCATCGTAACCGAGTTCGAGTGCTAGTTCGTGAGTTATCCTCGGCCCACCCACGATCAGTAAAATCCTCTCTCTCAAATTCTCCGCATAGAGCAACTCGATCAACTCCGTCAAATGTTGAATGTGGATGTTCCTCTGAGTCACGACCTGCGAAACTAAAACGACGTCCGCGTTCACCTCTCTGACCTTCTTGACGAGTTCGATGGGTGGTACCTGCGCGCCGAGGTTGTACACCTTGAACGCCCTGTACCTCTCAAGACCGTAATCTCCGTGGAAACCTTTCATGTCCAAGATGGCGTCGAGCCCTATGGTGTGCGCGTCCGTCCCTATGGTCGCACCCACGACCACGATGGGTCTTTTGAACTTTTCCAAGACCAACTCGTCGAGTTTTTCGCGCGGCAATTTTTGAACCTTGGGCGCGATCACCCTCACAGAAGAAAGATCCACAGAAACGTCCGTCTTCCCATAGACGACGAAGAACGTGAAGTTCTCTCCCAGATCTTCCATCGTCGCTATCGTGATCTCGTAGAAGCCAAGTTTTTCACAGAGTTTTTTTGCGACTTCCCTCGCCAATGGGCCGTGGGGCAGAGGCAAAGTGAAAGAGAGTTGAACGGCACCGTCGTCCATCTGATCGCCGTAGGGTCTCACCGATTTCGGTTG
>CAYXCE010000038.1:410-8106 GCA_964463395.1 uncultured Pseudothermotoga sp. | reverse complement strand
CTCCAGTCCCCTTCCTCCATTCCTGTCACGCTTTATGTCGGCGAAGATACCCTGTTCTATCGCACTGAATAGACCCACATCGCTGATGTGTTCCAAAAGTTCCACCGCCTTCTTCAACACCTCGTTCGCCCTTTTCTCGATGAACCCACCTTGCTTGAAAAGAACTTCCGCACCGAGGTGTCTCGCCGCCGAGAAGACGTAGTTCGCGTTGACGAGCGCAAGGTATCTATCTTGCATGTAAGGTGTGTGGATCGCTTCCGTCAGAATACCAAGCAGCTGGATCGACTGACCCGTCATGACCGAAACGAGATTGAACAACGTGTGCATCGCGTAGCCTTTGAAAATGTTCCCGGTCATGTACTTGGTGGGTGGCATGTACTTGACGGGGCAATCGGGGAAAAGTTCTCTCGTGAGCATGGCGTGGGCTATCTCGTAGAGCAGGGAATCTTCTATGTTCGGGTTCACCTCGAACACGTGACCCAAGCCCATCAAATGTGGTTTCAAACCGGCTTTGAGTGCGAACTGCTCGTTTATGAGCTGCGATGCAGTGACGGTGTGCGCTTTCTCTATGGCATCCGCGGTCGTCAGGTAGTTGTCTTCACCGGTGTTTATCGTGATGTTGGCGTACGCGCAGACCAGTCTGGAGATGTACTGATCTGTGAAGGTCCTGAGCATGTTGATGTCTCTGAACAGAATACCGTACATCGCGTCGTTCAGGAGTATATCGAGCCCTTCGAGCGCCGCCATGACAGCTATCTCGGGCATGCACAAACCCGAAGCGTAGTTCACCTGTCTTATGTAACGGCCAACCTTACGCGCGGCTTCGTCGAGCGCTTCCCTCATTATCCTGAAATTTTCCTGTGTTGCGTAGGTGCCACCGTAACCTTCGGTCGTGGCACCGTGAGGTACGTAGTCGAGCAAGCTCTGCGCCGTGGAGCGTATGACCGCGATGATGTCCGCTCCCTGAAAGACGGCTGCGCGAGCTTGTACCACGTCTTCGAAGATGTTCCCAGTCGCCACGATGAGGTACTTGTACGGCTTGGGAGGATCTCCGAGTTCTTTGAGCAGGGAATCCCTCTCTTCACTCTTTTTCCTTATGCGATCCAAAGACTTTTCGACCAACTGTTGAGAATACTCTTCAAAGATCTCTCTCTTGGCTCGAGGAAGCGTGCGAAGATCCAGTCCTTCAGCGATGGCTTCACAAACCTGTTGAACATTTTTGTTGAGAACTATCGCCGCGTTCACGATGGGCTTGAACACGCCAACGGACAACATGTCCCACTCTCTGAGTTTGTCCACCACGACGTTCACCAAGGGAATTCGTTCCTCACCGACCACGCCGTCCACGCCCAAGAGTCTCAACGTGGCACGTTCGGTGGAGACAGTTGAGTGTTCGTCTATAACGCTTTGAACATCGTCGGTGATCTTCTTCGCGAGGTTGCGCGCGTACTCAACAAGTTTCGAATCGAGCAAGATGGTGGGCCTGCCCACTCAACCACCTCCGATATCATTGTATCATGACTGTTTCACTGAAATGAATTAGTGAAACAACAACGCAAAAATGATAGAATTCATCAGGAGGCGTGGGATTCATGAAGACGTTCTGGAAGATCTTGATCTACACAGCGTTTTTCTCGGTCTTGCACTTCGGCTACGAACTCACCGGTTGGAGCTTTTTGAAACCGTTCTGCGGAACGGACGAATCCGTCTTTGAACATCTCAAGATGGGGTTCTGGGCCTATCTGCTGGCGAGCGCGATAGAGCTTTTCACCCTCAAAAAACGCGAAAATTTTTGGTCTTCTAGAATTTTTTCGACCATCCTGATACCTTTTTTCATACTGGTCGTTTGGTACATGGTACCAGCGATCTTTGGAAAGATCGAAAGCTTGACCATCGAGTTGATCTGGGCGTTCGTCGTGGTGATCATCTCCGGTATCTTCGCAAGGGTGGTTGAGAAGAACTTGGAGCGTTCGAACGTTTCAATGAATTTCAAGATCGTCGTGCTGGTTCTTCTGATCGTTTCGATCGTTTTCTTCGTACGTTTTTCGTTCACAAAACCGTGGATCGATGTGTTCGTCAACCCGTACACTTTGTAAGACTTTGCTGTATTATTTTTCTAAAGGAAACGCATGGGAGGTCGATCTATGCTGAGGACACACACGTGTGGAGAACTCAGACTCAGCGATGTGGGTAAGAGAGTCGTACTGGCTGGGTGGGTGGACAGGATCAGAGATTTGGGTGGCGTGAAGTTCGTCATGCTCAGAGACAGATACGGTCAGACGCAGATCGTACTCTCGAGAGATTTCAACTTGGATTTGAAGCGTGAATCTGTGATACGTGTTGAAGGCACGGTGAAAGCTCGGCCTGAAGACACCGTGAACAAGGAACTTCCCACAGGAGAGATAGAACTGATCGCCGAGCGTGTCGAGATCCTCTCTTCACCAGAGAAAGAACTTCCATTCTATCCTGGAGAGCCCACTCTGCCCAGCGAGGACGTGAGGCTCAAATACCGTTACATAGACCTCAGAAGAAGAGAGATGATGGAGAGGATCATCACCAGACACAAAGTGGCCCAAGCGGTGAGGCAGTATCTGAGTTCACAAGGTTTCGTCGAGGTTGAAACTCCATTCCTGACGAAGAGCACACCGGAGGGTGCGAGGGACTTTCTGGTCCCATCGAGGCTCAAACCTGGCACCTTCTACGCACTACCGCAATCTCCACAGCTGTTCAAGCAACTGCTCATGGTGGGAGGGCTCGATCGATACTTCCAGATCGTTCGGTGCTTCAGGGATGAAGACCTCAGGGCCGATAGACAGCCCGAATTCACCCAGATAGACATAGAGATGTCTTTCGTGACGAGGGAAGACGTGCTCCAAGCGGTGGAAGGCATGGTCCGGTACGTTTTCAAACAGGTTCTGAACGTCGATCTACCGGAAAAATTCGACAGGCTGAGCTACGATCATTGCATGAACACTTACGGCTCGGACAAACCGGACAGAAGGGTCGGCATGCAGTTCTTCGATGCGACCGAGACCTTCAAAAAGAGCGATTACAACATCGTAAAGAACATCATCGATGCGGGTGGTGTCGTCAAAGGTTTCGTGGTGAAGAACTTCGCGTCCAAGATGAGTAGAAAGCTCGCTGAGGAATTCGAAACGATCGTCAAGAAGAACGGTCCTGGGGGTATTCTGTGGTTCGCCCTCGAGGATGAAATGAAAGGTAGCGCCTTGAAACATTTGAAAGGCATCTACGAAGATGTCGCGAGGTCTAATCGGATGAGCCAAGGCGATGCCTGCCTGATGGTCGCAGGAAAGCTGAGCGAAGTGAACGTGGCGCTCGGGGAGTTGAGAAAGACCATCGGAGATAACTATTTCTCTCATCTGAAAGTCGGTTTCGACGTGTTCTGGGTTTTGGACTTTCCGATGTTCGAATACAGTGAAGAGGAGGGCAGGTTCGTCGCACAGCACCACCCGTTCACGATGCCAAATTTGGAAGATCTGGAAAAGTACAAAAACGAAGATCTTTCGAAAATAAGGGCGCAATCTTACGATCTCGTCGTCAACGGTTACGAGATCGGTTCTGGAAGCATAAGGATACACGATAGGAACTTGCAGAGGGAGATATTCAAGCTGATGGAGTTGAGTGAAGAAGAGATCAAGATCAAGTTCGGATTTCTCTTGGAAGCCTTCCAGTACGGTGCTCCACCCCACGGTGGCATCGCACTCGGTCTGGACCGTTTGGTTGCTATAATCTGTAATGTGCCGTCGATAAGAGAAGTGATAGCCTTTCCAAAGACTGCGAGCGGTGTGTGCCCCCTGACGGGTGCGCCGGACGTGGTCAGCGAGAAGCAACTTTTGGAACTGAAAATAAGAATAACTGGAGGGAACGGAGCATGATAGAAGTGAACATCAAGTTCGAAGAACACACCGACAAGTTGGTGTGCAAGATCAACGGCGATTTCGATGCGTACCATTCGGCGGAGATCAAAAAACTGATAAAGGAGAAAATGGAGAATTCGAAAACGAACAAGATCGTGATAGACATGTCCAACGTTCCGTACATAGACAGTGCCGGCCTGGGCGCGATGGTGGCCGTTCTCAAGGACGCGAGGAACCTCGGTAGAGAACTGGTCCTGATGGCACTCAGACAGAACGTCAAGAGGATCTTTGAAATGACACGGTTGGACAAAGTCTTCAAGATCGTCGATGTTTTGGAGGAGGCTTGATTTGGAGAACTTTCTCGTTGCGATAGATGGTCCTGCAGGTTCCGGAAAGTCCACAATAGCGAAACTGTTGGCGAAAAGGCTTGGCTTCAACCACCTCGACACGGGAGCCATGTACCGTGCCGTGGCGGTCTATCTACACTCGAAAGGTTTCAAGCCGACAGATGAACTTCACGACGTGCTCGAGCGCATGGAAGTAGAATACGTCGATGGTCAAATCTATCTGAACGGAGAGAAGGTTTGTGAAGAAAAAATCAGATCTGCAAAAGCTGGGGAACTCGCTTCGAGCTTCGCCACACTACCGGAGGTCAGGGAGAAGTTGACCCAGCTTCAGAGAAAGATCTGTGAGAAAGGGAACTTCGTCGTCGATGGAAGAGACATAGGCACCGTGGTCCTACCGCACGCACAGGTGAAGATATTCCTCACGGCGTCTTTCGAAGAGAGAGTCAGAAGAAGGCTCGAAGAGCTCAGGCGAAAGGGGATACAGCTCTCTTTCGAGGACGTGGCGAAACAGATAGAAGAGCGAGATCAGAGAGATTCCTCGCGAGACCTCGCCCCGCTGAAGCCCGCCGAAGACGCCATCATCATCGATACGACCGGTAAGAACATAGAGCAGGTGCTCGAAGAAGTCTTCGAAGTGGTCAGCAGGAGGAAATCCGATGAAACTGTGCGTTGCTGAGAACGTTGGATTCTGCTTCGGTGTGGAACGAGCGCTCGAGATCGTACAGAAATGTTTGAAGACCGAACACAGCGTGTACACACTCGGCGAGGTCGTGCACAACAAGAACGTGGTTGAAAGGCTGAAGCTACAGGGATTGAAAATCTTTCACGAAAAGCAGCCCATCCCAGATGATGCGAAAGATTCCGTGCTCATCGTGAGGGCTCACGGTGCGGCTCCAAAGCTTTTGAGTGAGCTCGAAAACAATTTCAAGAGAGTTATAGATGCGACCTGTCCGATCGTTCTGAAACTTTTCCAGAGAGCCAAACGAGCCTGGGAAGAAGGTTACACCGTGATCGTTTTCGGTGACGAACACCACGATGAAATGAAAGCGCTGAAGGGGCACGTGGAGGATGCCATCGTCACTGAAGAGCCCGTCACTTTGAAAGACAGAGTGTGCATGCTCTCACAGACCACAGCGTCGTTGGAAGACTTTCTCAATTTTGGTGCAGAATCGCTCAGATTGTCCGAGCCAAAGGAGTTTTTACTTTTGAACACGGTCTGCGAGGTCACACACAGGCGCGAGGTCGAGGTCAGGAAGATGGCGAGCGAGTGTGATCTGATCGTCGTCGTTGGTGGTAAAAACAGTTCCAACACCAAAAAACTGGCGAGGATCGCTCGCAGGGTGACGAACGTTCTTCACGTGGAGAACGCTTCTGAACTGGAAGATACCGATTTTAGCAATTTCAAAAAGATCGGCGTGACGGCCGGTACTTCCACACCCCTGGAGGATGTGAGAACGGTCGTAGAGAAAATCCAATCGGGAGGTAGAACTTATGGCTAAGGAAAACACGAGTATGAACGATTTTGAGAGATATTTAGATTTCGCCGAGTTCAGACCGGGTCAAGTGGTCGAAGCGGTGGTCACCGGGATCGACCCGGCTGAAGGTCTGTCCGTCGATTTCGGGGGCAAACAGGAAGGTAGGATCCAGCCGTCGGAACTCGTGAGGGAACCTTCAAACTACAGAGTGGGTGAAAAGATCAAAGTACAGATACTCAAGATAAACGACGAGGAAGGCTACGCCCTGCTCTCCGAACTGAGACCTTACAGGAGGATCGCAGAAAAACAATTGAGAGAAGCGAAAGAATCGGGCAACCCAGTGAAGGGATTCTTCGTTCAACAAGTGTCCGGTGGCTACATAGTCCGATTGTTCAACGTGTTCGATGCGTTCCTGCCAGGTTCTGAATCTCTGCTCAGGCGCGAGGCCGAACTGCCAAAAGGTGAACACGAATTTTTGGTGATCGATTACGTGCCTGGTAGACGCGGCAGGATCGTGGTGTCTCGAAAAGCACTGATCGAAAGAAAGATCCAATCGTTCTTCAACTCCCACAACGTTGGTGACGTCGTCGAAGCCAAAGTGGAGAGAGTTAGATCTTCTGGAGCCACGCTGAAAATCGGACCACTCACGGCCACACTCCCGCGCGAGGAGATCTCCCACGATCCATCCGTCTCCATACACGACGCACTGAAAGAGGGAGAAAACATCAAAGTCAAGATCACAAAACTCGATCCTGCCCAGCGGTTGATCGAAGTCAGCCTCAAGGCGCTCGAACCCGATCCTTGGCAACTGGCAGCTGAAAAGTACAAGGTCGGCACGATCGTGCAAGGTGTCGTGAAAAACATCGCTCCTTTCGGTGTCTTCGTCAACCTCGAACCGGTTTTGGACGGCTTGATACACGTCTCTGAGATCTTCTGGGGGAGCAAGAAAGTCGATCTGAAGAAGTTCTTCAAACCCGGTCAGGTCGTTCAAGTAGAGGTGATAGAGATCGATCCAGAAAAACACAGACTCGCACTCAGCTACAAGAGGGCGCAGGGTGATCCGTGGGAGAGCGTGACCGAACGATACAGAGAAGGAGACATTGTGGATGGAACCGTGCTGAAGGTCTTGCCGACCGGATTGATAGTCGAAATCGAAGACGGCGTGACAGGTCTGGTGCCGAAATCGGAGCTGTCTTGGAACAGGGTGAGCGATCCGACCGAACTGTTCAAAGAGAAGCAGAAGTTGAAAGTGAAGATCCTCTCGATAGACGTTCAAAGCAGAAAGATGAGACTCAGCGTGAAACAGACCGCGCCAGACCCTTGGGAGGAAGTCTCGAAGAACGTCAAAGAGGGCAGCGTCGTCGAAGCGAAAGTCAAGGCGAAACTGAACTCTGGGTACGTTCTGGAATTGAAACAGTTCCAAGTTGAAGCGTTCATGCCATCGACCCACGCTTCCGAAGAACTCAAAGAGGGGTCCGAGATCGAGGTGCTCGTGCTCAGGCTGATACCAGAACGCAGGAAGATCCTCGTGAGCCAGAAGAAGCTCGAAGAGATGAGAGATTACGAGGAATACAGAAAGAAAATGGGGAGTCCTCAAAAGACCCTCGGAGATATTTTGAAGAAGTGATCCATGGCCAAGGTGGTCATCGCTGGAAAAACCAATGTGGGTAAATCGACACTCTTCAACAGGCTCATAGGCAGAAGGAAAGCGATCACTGAGAAAGAAGAGGGCGTCACCAGAGACACACTCAAAGGCGTTGTGGTCCACGGTGACGCCGCTTTTTTGTTGTACGACACGTGTGGTGTGTACGAAAAAGCCAGCGATGGGATGCTCCAGTCCATGAAGGAGAGGGCGCTGAAGGCTTTCGAAGAAGCCGATCTGGTGTTGTTCGTCGTCGACGCGAGGGAAGGTATCACCTCCGAAGACGAGTACGTGGCGCAAGTGTTGAGAAAATTGGGAAAGAGAGTGATACTGGTCGTCAACAAGGCTGAAAAC
>CAYXCE010000038.1:0-400 GCA_964463395.1 uncultured Pseudothermotoga sp. | reverse complement strand
AAACATGAAGATCGTTCAGGAAAATTTGCCAGAAATCTTCAAACTCGGTTTCGACGACTTCGTCACAGTTTCTGCCCATCACGGGTTGAACATCGATCAGCTTCTCGACAGGATCGTGACAGTTCTAAAGGAGATGAACGCACCTTTAGATCATGTGCAAGAAGAAAAGAGTTATCCTTCCATCGCCATCGTGGGCAAACCGAACGTGGGGAAATCTTCGCTCTTCAACGCGATCCTCGGTGAAGACAGAGTCAACGTCACGCCGATCCCCGGAACGACCAGAGATCCCGTGGACGAACTGGTGGAGATAGATGGTAAAAGATACGTGTTCATAGACACGGCAGGTCTGAGACGTAAGAGCAGGATAGAGAAAAAGAGCTTGGAATATTTCAGTGTGAAG
>CAYXCE010000037.1:1387-9058 GCA_964463395.1 uncultured Pseudothermotoga sp. | reverse complement strand
GGGGAGCACCCATACCCATCGTGTATTGCGAGAGGTGCGGAGTAGTTCCGGTACCGGAGAAAGATCTGCCGGTGACCCTGCCGTACGATGTCGAATTTTTGCCAACCGGTCAATCACCGCTCTCGCTGAAAGAAGAATTCAAGAGAACGACTTGTCCAAAGTGTGGCGGTCCAGCCACGCGCGAAGTCGACACGATGGACACTTTCGTCGATTCATCTTGGTATTTCTTGAGATACGTGAATCCTGATCTTGACGATGTTCCGTTCAAAAAAGAGGACGTTGATTATTGGTTGCCGGTAGATCAATACGTCGGCGGCGTGGAACACGCCATCTTACACCTGCTCTATTCGAGGTTCGTGACCAAGGTCCTGCACGATCTTGGATATCTCAGTTTCGACGAACCTTTCACCAACCTTTTCACTCAGGGAATGATATACAAAGACGGTGCCAAGATGAGCAAGAGCAAGGGAAATGTGGTTTCACCGGATGACATGATAGAAAAATATGGGGCCGACACGCTCAGACTCTACATACTCTTCATGGGACCACCGGAAAAAGACGCCGAATGGAGCGATGCCGGCATCGAAGGTGTGCACAGGTTCATAAAGAGGGCTTGGAGTCTGCTCGACAGAATCATCTGTTTACCAGACTCACCATCTGAGATCTTCGGCTCGAGAGAAAGAGAACTGAGAAGAAAACTCCACGCCGCACTTTTGAAGATCACTCAGGACATGGAAGGTGGATTCAAATTCAACACTGCCATCAGTGGCTTGATGGAACTCGTCAACGATGTTTCGGACTACTTACAGAATGTCCCGGAGAAAGAGTGGAACGTGAAACTACTCAAAGAGTTCGCGGAGAAGTTCGTTCTCATGATCTCCCCATTCGCGCCACACTTCGCAGAGGAGCTCTGGCACGCCATGGGTAAGGCTACGTCGGTGATGGAAGAGTCTTGGCCAGAATACGATCCAGAAGCTCTGAAGGTCGAAGAGATAGAGATCGCAGTACAGGTGAACGGAAAGTTGAGAGACAGAATAAGAATTCCAACAGATGCGAGCAAAGAAGAGGTTCTGAAAGTGGCGCTTCAGAGCGACAAGGTGAGAAAGTTCGTGAACGGCATTCCGAAAGAAGCCATATACGTACCGAAAAGGCTTTTGAACATCATCGTATGATTTTTCAGCTTTTTGATTGAGGTGATCCCATGTTCGATGTGCTCATCATCAACGGTATGGTGATAGATGGTACGAACAGTCCTTGGTTCTACGCAGATTTGGGAATCAGAAACGGCAAGATCGTTGAGATGGGCAAACTGAAGCGAAAGAGAGCGAAAACAAAGATCGACGCAAAAGGTATGTTCGTTTGCCCCGGTTTCATCGACATACACAGTCATTCAGATTTTTCACCATTTGTAAATCCTCTCTGCGAAAGCAAAGTTAGACAAGGTGTGACAACAGAACTTGTGGGGAACTGTGGTTATTCGTTGGCACCTTTGTTCGGTGAAGCGCTAGAAGAGACGAAGAGACATTACAGAGAGATGTACGGGACAGAGGCAGGTTGGCAGAGCGTTGAGGAATATCTTTCCGCGCTCGAACGTACCAAACCTGCCATAAACTATGCCACGCTCGTTGGGCATGGAACAGTGAGAAAGTCGGTGATGGGATACGAAAACAGAAGGCCGACTCCCGCTGAAATGAGTCAGATGAAAAAACTCATCGAACAGTCAATGAGACAGGGGGCGTTCGGACTCAGCACGGGGTTGATATATCCCCCTGGAAGCTATGCGGAAATGAAAGAGATCGTCGAGCTGTGTAAAGTCGTTGCGAGATACAACGGTTTTTACGCAACCCACATGAGGAGTGAGAGTTCCAAGCTTGTAGAGTCCGTCAAAGAGACGATCGAAATAGGTAAAAAGAGCGAAGTTTCTGTACAGATCTCTCACCATAAGGCATGCGGTGAGAGATACTTCGGAAAAGTGAAAGAGACCCTCAAGCTCATAGAAGAAGCCAGATCAGAAGGTTTCGATGTCACCTGTGATGTGTATCCTTACACCGCTACCGCCACCGATCTCGATGCGATCCTTCCCGGCTGGGTGCACGAAGGTGGCATCGAAAAGATGATCGAAAGACTCAACGATCGAAACATGAGAGAGAAGATCAAACAGCAGATCGATCCAGTTCAAAAAGACATGGGAGGCTATGACAAGATATACATCACGTACGTTGCAAGCAAGAAGAACAGAATCTTTCAGGGGAAAAGCCTCGCAGAGATAGCGAAATCTTTGAAAAAAGATCCTCTCGAAACTGCTTTCGATCTGATCGTCAAAGAGCGAGCAAAGGTCGGTATGATGAGATTCGCCATGGACGAAGAGGATGTGAAACTGGTCATAAAGAGCCCATACTCCACGATAGGCTCAGATGGAAGCGCCCTCGCAACCTCAGGAATCCTTTCAACCGGTCATCCTCATCCGAGGAACTTCGGCACGTTTCCCAGAGTCTTGGCAAGGTACGTGAGAGAATTGAAGCTTCTGAGTGTGGAGGAAGCCATCTGGAAGATGACGAGTTTTCCAGCGAGAAAGATCGGACTATTCGACAGAGGAATCTTAAGACCAGGAATGGTTGCAGATTTAGTTGTCTTCGATCTGGATCGCGTCCAAGATCTCGCAAGTTTTGAAGATCCCAAACGCTATCCAAAAGGTATAGTTCATGTGCTTGTGAACGGTGTCCTCGTCGTTCGAGACGAAGAACCCACTGGTGAAAGACCGGGAAAAATCCTGAGAAAGTTCAAGATTTGATCATGACCAAAAGCATTTTGAACTTTTCAACTGCGCTCACCGAGTGAGGTTCGTCCGCAGGCATGATGATGAACTCTCCCATCTTTAAATGATGGGATTGGCCGGATATTTTGATCTCACATTCTCCATCGAGCACATAAACGAGCGCATCGAACGGGGCAGTGTGCTCCGAGAGACGCTGACCTTTGTCGAAGGCGAACAGTGTCACGGTACCTGTTTTCTTATCGATCAAAGTCCTGCTGACGATAGAACCGTCTTGATACTGGACGAGATCAGAAAGTTTTATAAAACCCGCCTGCATACCTAAACACTCCCCCTTCGATTAGAATATAAAATAATCTCATAAATCTCATAATTCGAATTGTAACAATTTGTAACAATCTGGATCATATAATTTTTGAAGGGGTGATGAGATGACGATCTTCATCAACGATCGACCGTACGAAGCAAAAGAGGGGCAGACCATCTACGAAGCGGCTGCAGCAAATGGTATAGATATTCCCATCCTCTGTCACCACCCAGCGTTACAGCCCATAGGCGCCTGCAGGATATGCGCAGTTGAAGTGCAAGGTTCAAGAACTTTGCAAACAGCTTGCACGACGAAAGTCTTCGATGGGATGAGAATTTACACAAACACAAACAGGGTGATCCAAGCAAGAAAGATGAATCTTCTTTTGTTACTCAAGGTTCATCCCAACGATTGTATGACTTGCGATGCGAATGGAAACTGCAAGCTTCAAGATCTGGCCTACTTGTATGAAGTGAAGGTTCCAAATGAACAGATAGAATTGAGAAATCTTCCCTTAGATGACAGTAACCCCTTCATCGTTAGGGATTTGAACAAGTGTATTCAGTGTCAGTTGTGTGTCCGTGTGTGCGATGAGATAGAAAACATGTCCATCTACTCGATGGTGGAGAGAGGCTACGAAACTTTGCCACAGCCAGCTTTCGGTGTGCCTCTGGCAGAGAGCGGTTGCGTTTTCTGTGGGCAGTGCGCAACCGTCTGTCCAGTCGGTGCAATAGTTGAAAAACCTGCGTTAGGCAAAGCGCGCTGGTGGCAGGTGAAGAAAACAACAACGACGTGTCCGTACTGTGGAGTCGGTTGTCAGATAGATGTTTACACTCATGAAAAGCAAGTAGTTCGCGTGTACGGCTCCGATTTTAACCCAGATGTGAACGATGGTGTCGCAACTTGTGTCAAAGGCAAATTCGGCCTGGACTTCGTGAACGATCCAGCGAGGTTGAAAAAACCTCTCATCAAACGTGATGGAAAGTTCGTCGAAGTCTCTTGGGATGAGGCACTCGAGTATGCCGCCGAAGGTTTGAAAAGAGTTATTGAAAAGTATGGTCCAGAGAGCGTAGGAGTTCTCTCCTCCGCCAAATGCACCAACGAAGAGAACTACCTCATGCAGAAGTTCGCACGCGCTGTTTTAAAAACTCCACACGTCGATCATTGCGCCAGACTGTGCCATGCCTCGACTGTGGCAGGGCTTGCGAGGGCATTCGGCAGCGGAGCAATGACGAACAATCTGAGTGACATCCTCCAAGCCGAGGTCATTCTCGTCACTGGCTCCAACACGACCGAAGCGCATCCAGTGTACGGTTCAAGAATAAAGAGGGCCGTTAGGAACGGCGCAAAGCTCATCGTTGCTGATCCAAGGAAGATAGAACTCGTTAAGTACGCAACGATATGGCTCAGACATAGACCAGGTACCGATGTCGCACTCTTCAACGGATTGCTACACGTCATCATCAAAGAGAACATGTTCGACGAAAAGTTCATCCAGGAACGAACCACAGGTTTCGAAGAGGTTAAAAAGGTGGTTGAAAAATACACGCCAGAATACGTCGAGAAGATCACGGGAGTTCCAAGTGAAAAGATCGTTCAAGCCGCCAGGCTGTATGGTTCTGCCAAACGTGCTGCGATAGTCTATTCGATGGGTATCACTCAACACGAGCATGGCACAGAAAACGTGTTGGCTATTGCGAACCTCGCCATGGCCACCGGTAATCTTGGAAAACCTGGTGCTGGTGTCAATCCTCTGAGGGGTCAGAACAACGTGCAAGGCGCCTGCGACATGGGTGCTTTACCAGACGTGTTACCAGGTTATCAACGCGTCACAGTTCCTGAGGTTGTTGAAAAGTTTGAAAAAGCTTGGGGTACTAAGATACCTTCAAAAGTGGGGCTCACAGTTGTCGAGATGATCCATGCCGCACTCGAAGGTGAGATCAAAGCCATGGTCATCATGGGAGAGAATCCAAGGCTTTCAGATCCGGATGCCTCCGTTGTGGACGAAGCGCTTTCGAGTCTTGAATTCTTCGTGTCTTTAGACATGTTCATAAATGAAACCAATAAACACGCCCACGTCATACTGCCGGCGGCCTCGTTCCTGGAGAAGGATGGAACTTTCACGAACACAGAAAGACGTGTACAACTCGTCAGAAAGGCCTTTGATCCTATAGGCGAGAGCAAACCGGACTGGCAGATCATAATGGAACTTTCCAAAAGACTGGGTTACGAGATGAACTACCGCTCAACTGCTGAGATCATGGAGGAAATAAGGCTCCTCACGCCAATCTACGGCGGTATAACTCACGAAAGGGTCGAACAGCTCAAAGGTATCCAGTGGCCATGCAGAAGCTTGGAAGAACCGGGTACGCCGATACTCCACACCACGAGGTTCAACACCCAAGATGGAAAAGGTAAATTCCATACAGTTGAATACAGACCTTCTCCCGAATTGCCAGATGCGGAATATCCTTTCTATTTGACCACAGGAAGACTACTTTTCCATTTTCACACTGGCACCATGACCAGAAGGAGCACGATAGCAAAATACATAAACGAACCTTACGTAGAGATCAACCCAAAAGATGCTGAAGAGCTTGGGATAAAGAACGGTGAAGAAATTTATATTGTTTCAAGACGCGGGAAAGTGAAAAGTAAAGCGAAAGTCACTGAGAAAGTTCCGCCTAAGACAGTTTTTAGCACCTTTCATTTCTATGAAACACCGATCAACGAGCTCACGCTCGCAGAACCACTCGACCCGATAGCCAAGATACCGAACTTCAAAGTCACAGCTGTGAGGATTGAAAAAGCTTGATAGCGGTTGTATTGAATGGAGGAAAATCGGTCAGGTTTGGTACAGATAAATGTAGCTACATTTTGGAATCGAAGCCTATGGTGGAGCACACCATAGATACGTTGAAGGATCTATTCGATGAGATCGTCCTAGTTGGTAAACCGTACAGAGATTTTTATTTCATAAAAGATGAACTGTGTGTCGGACCAGTCGGTGGCGTGCTCACGGCGTTGAAGCGATTGCAAAGGGACATCTTCGTCGTCGGGTGCGATATGCCTTACATTCAACCTGCGGTTGTGAACTTCATGCGTGAGATTTTCGAAAGATCAAAGGCAGATGTTGTCCTCGCATCGCTCGCGGATGGCCTTCATCCGCTGCACGCGTTCTATTCAACCAGCATGATCGAACATCTAACTTGGAGTATAGAGTACGCCAACGCTTCTTTCAGAGCGTCTTTCGAACGCGCCAATGTTATTTATCTCACCGAAGAATCCTTCTCACACATCCCAAACTGGCAGAAAAGTTTTATCAATCTGAACACTCAGCACGATTTGGAAGTGTTGAAGGTGAACGATGATGATGGTCCGCATCTTGAGGATCGATGAGAACAACCGATCTACAATTTTGAACGACGAGGTCGTAGAGGACGTCTTGATAGACTTTTACATCGACGAACATTTCGCTGATCAGTTCCATTGTATCCCGAAAAACCTCGAAGAGTTGGCGTTGGGCAATCTCATCTATAGAGGTATTCGTCCCTTGAGTTGGAAATTCGAACATTTTGAAAAAATTGTGAGAATAAACATTGAAAGTCATCAGAACATTGAAGACGAACCTGTTCCATTCACTTTTAAAGTGAAGCCAACTATCATCATCCAATCCATGGAAGATCTTCTGAACGATCCATTGCACAAGAGAACTGGAGCTGTCCACATCGCTGGTCTCTATACGAAAGATGGCTCAAGAATCGTGAGGTTCGAAGATGTTGGTAGACACAACGCTGTAGACAAGGTGATCGGCTGGATGCTGAAAAATCGCATATCACCCGAAGGAAAAATGCTTTTAAGCAGTGGGAGATTGCCACTCGAGATGGCCGTAAAGTGTGTCAGAGCAGGAATCGAAATACTCGTTTCTAAAGCACCGGTACTGTTGAGTGCCATAGATTTTTCACACAGGTACAATCTCACCCTGATAGGTTTCGTCAGAGAAAAGAGGATGAACGTTTACACACACCCAGAAAGGTTAGAAGGAGGTGTCTGAATGAAGTCTCCTGTGGAGGTTCAGAAAACACTGATCGAAGAGGTATCGGTGAAAAAAGCCAACCTCAAATTCTCCCAAATGGCGTTGCTCGGCATCCTCGCAGGTATGTACATAGGTTTTGGTGGTATCATGGCACTCACCGCCATGACGCAGATCGAACCTTACGGGCTCAAGAAGGTGCTTGGCGGAGCCGTCTTCACGGTAGGGCTGATGCTCGTAGTGATCGCTGGTGCAGAACTGTTCACAGGCAACGTGCTCATGCTCGGTTCTTTGTACGCAAAAAAAATCACACTCAAACAGATGTTGAGAAACTGGATCGTGGTGTACATTTTCAACTTCATAGGTTCCTTGCTCATCGCCTGGATGTTGGTTCAAACCAACTTGTGGGGCACATCAGGAACGATAAACGATTTCGGCAAGACCGCAGTTTCCGTGGCGAACGCTAAAGTCATCCCCAGCTTCGGTGCGATATTCTTCAGAGGTATTCTGTGCAACATCTTGGTCGATCTAGCCGTGATACTGTCTTTGGCTGCCGAC
>CAYXCE010000037.1:0-1377 GCA_964463395.1 uncultured Pseudothermotoga sp. | reverse complement strand
AAAATACTCGGTATCTTCTTCCCGATCATGACCTTTGTGGCCATCGGTTTTGAGCACAGTGTTGCCAACATGTCGTTGATATCGATCGGTTTGTTCATAAAGAGTGCTTCCGGTTTTGGTCCAGACACTCTGACCTGGGCGAGTTTTTGGAAAAACATAGCAGCCTCAACGCTCGGAAACATAGTTGGTCCAGGTATCTTCACGGCGCTGTTCTATTACTTGAGCTACTATAAACCGAGTGTCTCGAAAGGGTGAAGTTGTAAGTTATAATTAATTTTTTGAAAGGGAGGGGTGTGAACGGTCAGGTTCAAATTCTTATCTTTAGTCCTCACCTTGTGTCTTTGCAGTATCGTCGCGATTGCCGATGTAGCTGGAAGCAAAGATCATCCGATCATTGGAAGGTATCCTGGTTCTGAAATCGTTCAATACAGAGAACGGAACTTCGATCGATACACGATCTTGTTGGGACCCCTGAGTGATGGAAAGTTAACGAGACAGCAGGAAATCGAAGGCAAGGTAACTTGCATAACTTACAGAGCGCCGAAAGACAGGAGTCCTTACGAGGTTTGGAAAAATTACGAATTGGCCATCAAAAAGGCTGGTTTCGAAATCCTGTACACAGCTTCTGGAAAGGACCTTTCTAAGTATCCATACGTTGTGATCTACCAAATCCACGGGCTTTCTGCTGTTGAATTCGGCGATCGAGAGGCCGATTACAAATATCTCTGCGCTCGAACCAAAGATGGAAAGTACTATATATCGCTGTTCGTCGCCGGCGATAGTTGGGGAAGACCTGTTGTTCAACTCGACGTCGTGGAGTCTGTAGAAATTGAACTTGGACTGATCTCTGTGAATCTAACGACAGCAGAAGGTATCAAGCAGAGCATTGAAGAGAGAGGCTCTGCGGTTTTGTACGGTATTCACTTCGATTTCAACAGTGCAGAAATAAAACCAGAATCCGAACCGGTTCTAAAAGAACTGGCGAAGTTTCTGTTGGCGAACCCAGATGTAGAAGTTTACATAGTGGGTCACACGGACAGTACCGGTAGCCTCGAGTGGAACATGGAACTTTCGAAAAGGCGGGCAGAAGCGGTGGTGAAGTTCCTCATAGAAAGATATGGGATAAACCCAGCCAGACTCGAAGCTTTTGGGGTAGGACCTTTGGCACCGGTGGCGAGCAACGATACAGAAGAAGGTAGGGCGAAGAACCGTAGGGTTGAAGTGGTCAAGAAATGAAAAGTTCAAAGGTCTTTTTACTCATTTTCTTATCGCTGACCGGGGTCGCGTTGGCCCAGAATCTTTTATTTTTCAGTTTTTTCGATCGATACGATCATCAGACCTTTGAAGGCCTCATCGATCACATCTCGATAGTCATCT
>CAYXCE010000036.1:6335-9089 GCA_964463395.1 uncultured Pseudothermotoga sp. | reverse complement strand
AATAGAAAGTGTAACCCTCCGCTTCGATTCTCAAAGCAATGGAGAGAAGCTCTGTCAAATTTACCACGATGTTCACTCCTTTCACAATTCTTTCAATTCGAGTTGAAGTTCATTGATGCCGTTCAGTACTTCCTCAGGTGTTATCAATTCGCCCCCAACTTTTGTTACAAGTCTGACTCTCAGATTCCTCTTTGTTAAACTGAGCACTTCTTTAGCATATTGACCAAGATTCATCTCTGCAAAGAGCACAGCTTCAACGTTGCTCAGCAATTCCTTAAGCCTCGTCGCTGGTACAGGCCAGATACTTATGGGGCGAAACATACCAACTTTGATCTTGCTTTGTCTGGCTATCTTGACTGCTCTGATCGCACTTCTCGCTACGGATCCATAAGCAACGACCAAGATCTCGGCGTCATCTGTCATGTACTCCTCATACATCGCAATTTCATCTGCGTGGATCCTGATCTTGTTCGAAAGCCTTCTAACGAGTTTATCGCTGACTTCAAAGCTCGACTGCGGGAAACCAGATTCGTCGTGTACTAAACCAGAAACATGGAAACGTGCTTTTCCCATTTCGACCAGAGGCATAGGTGTCGGCTCAGCAAAGTC
Organism: uncultured Pseudothermotoga sp.; assembly: GCA_964463395.1. Classification (GTDB taxonomy): domain Bacteria; phylum Thermotogota; class Thermotogae; order Thermotogales; family DSM-5069; genus Pseudothermotoga_A. The sequence goes on along the minus strand of CAYXCE010000036.1, from coordinate 8,480 downwards.
TTTTTCTGCAAAAGGTGTGTATATTTCTTCCTCCTCGAGTTCCGTTTCACGCAATCTCGGTATCACTACTATTTCTTTGTCCTCTGGAAATTCGAAAGTTTCTCTCATGTGCCCGAGGACCTCATCCATGAGAAAAACCACAGGCGTTCTGTATTTCTCAGCGTAGTTGAACGCTGTGATGATCAATCTGTACGTCTCACCAACACTCCAAGGATACAAAGCTATGATCTCATGGTCCCCGTGCGTACCCCAACGTGCTTGCATGATATCCCCTTGAGCCGGCTGGGTTGGTAAGCCCGTGGATGGACCTCCCCTCATGACGTTGACGAAAACACAAGGTGTTTCTGTCATGATAGCATAACCAATAGCTTCTTGCATCAAACTAAAACCTGGACCGCTCGTCGCGGTCATCGACTTCACGCCCGCGAGCGATGCACCAATTATAGCAGCGGCGCTTGCAATCTCATCCTCCATTTGTATGAAAACGCCACCAACTTTTGGCAATTCACGCGCCATCACTTCTGCTATCTCCGAAGAGGGTGTTATTGGATAACCTGCATAAAACCGACAACCCGCCCTGATGGCACCCAAGGCACAGGCTTCGTTCCCCTGCATCAGAACACGTTCACCCATTTTGGACACTCCCTTGGACTGTCTCAAGTTGTTTGATCATAACGGCGAAATCTGGACACAGATTTTCACACATCAAGCAACCAATACACTTGTTTCGATCACTCACAATGGGCCTAAGAAGTTCATCTTTCGAAAGAGCTCCTGTTGGACAAAATGTGTAACATATTCCGCAACGCTTGCACCAATCGTAGTTGACATATATGTCGTACTGCTTCTTCATCCAACTTTCCTCCTCTCATTTGAGCAACGTCAGAAAAACTCCTGCCGCAACCGCTGAACCGACCACACCAGCAACATTTGGACTCATAGCATGCATCAGTATGAAATTCGTTGGATCTTCCTCGCTCGCGAGTCTTTGGGCAACTCTTGCAGACGTCGGCACCGCAGAAACACCCGATGCTCCTATCAGTGGATTGATCTTATTTTTCAAGAAAAGGTTCATAAATTTTGCAAAAAGTATCCCACCTGCGAGTGAACAAACGAACGCAAAAGCTCCCAATCCGAAGACCTTCAGAGTCTCTGGCCTGAGAAACATATCAGCTCTTGCGGAAGCACCAACGCACAACATGAGGATAACCGTTACCGTATCAAGTATGAACCTACTCGCAGCTTCAACGAGGCGCTTCACATTCCCAACTTCTCTTAGAAGGTTACCAAGCATTAACATACCGACCAACGGTAATGATTGAGGCACTAAAGACGCAGAAACGACGGTAACCACTATTGGAAAAACTATCCTTTCCGCTTTTGAAACTTTTCTGGGTGGGCCCATCCTGATCATGCGCTCTTTCTTCGTTGTGAGCAATTTTGAGACTGGTGGCTGCAGAATAGGTATCAATGCAATATAAGAATACGCAGCTATGGCAACTGCTGAGAGCAACTCAGGTGAGAAACGACTCGCCACATAGATCGTCGTTGGACCATCTGCCCCACCTATGATACCTATAGTCGCAGATTGTCTTATCGTGAAACCAAGGACTCTTGCCAATATGAAGGCAGTGAATATTCCTATCTGTGCCGCGCCGCCGAGAAACATTGTCAATGGGTATGAAAGCATGAAAGAAAAATCTGTCAAAGCGCCTATTCCCAAAAATATAAGGGGTGGAAATATGCCAAGGCTCATACCCTGTTTCAAATACCAGATCAACCCTCCCTCACTGAGGATACCAGTCAGCTGAGGGGGAATGTTCGCCAAAACGATTCCGAAAGATATAGGAACCAGTAGGAGTGGTTCGGCATCTTTCTTTACTGCTGCATAGAGTAAAGCCGCAGCCACTGCGAACATCAAAAGATTTCCAACAGTGAACTGCGAAAAAGCCGTTTGCTGTAACATTTGCAAAATACCTTGTAACATCACACAGACCTCCTATATGTTCTTAATTTTTTATTCCATCATCGGATACCTCAAGCCTTTCTTCTTGGCCGTTTCGAGTGCGATTTCATAGCCTGCATCGAGGTGTCTTATGACCCCAATACCAGAATCGTTGGTTAAAACTCTTTCCAGTTTCTGAC
>CAYXCE010000036.1:0-6325 GCA_964463395.1 uncultured Pseudothermotoga sp. | reverse complement strand
GGCCAATTCTGTACCATCCGCAACAATGACCATACCAGCATGTATCGAATAACCTATACCCACACCTCCACCGTGATGCACAGAAACCCATGTTGCTCCGCTGGCCGTGTTCAAAAGGGCGTTCAAGATCGGCCAGTCAGCAATGGCATCGCTCCCATCTTTCATTGCTTCTGTTTCCCTGTATGGCGATGCGACAGATCCCGTATCGTGGTGGTCTCTACCTATCACGATTGGTGCCTTAAGCTCTCCTTTCTTCACCATCTCGTTCATTGCTAAACCCATGAGCGTTCTTTCGCCCTGACCAAGCCAGCATATTCTTGCAGGTAAACCCTGCCATTTAACCTTCTTCTGGGCCATCTCTATCCATTTGCGCAGATGCTCATCTTCGGGGAAGAGTTCGAGAACTTTCCTGTCGGTTGCGTAAATATCCTGAGGATCACCCGACAGTGCTACCCACCTGAACGGCCCCTTACCCTGTGCGAACAAATCTCTTATGTACTCTGGTACATAACCTGGTATATCGAACGCGTTCTCAACACCATGCTCGTAAGCCAACCTTCTGAGGTTGTTACCATATTCGAAAACCTTTGCTCCTTGTCTCTTCATCTCTAAAATGGCGTTCACGTGTTCAACCACTGATTCATAAACTCTTTCCAAGTATTCCCGTGGATTTTCTTTTCTCAACTCTGCAGCCTCTTCGACGCTGAGACCTTTCGGAATGTAACCATTCAACGGATCATGTGCGGCCGTTTGGTCAGTCACAATATCTGGTATCACGCCCATTTGAACGAGTTTGGGATGAACCTCTGCAGCATTCCCAAGCAGAGCCACAGACAAGGGTCGGCCAACTTTCATAGCTTCCTTAACGAGTCTCAGCGCCTCATTCAAATCGTCTGTCCAAGTGTCAAGGTAACCTGTTTTCAACCTTCTGTCTATCATTCGTTTGTCTACCTCAACCGCCAATACTACGCCATCGTTCATGGTCACAGCGAGCGGCTGGGCTCCTCCCATTTCTCCAAGGCCTGCGGTTAGAACAAGTTTCCCCTTCAGCGTTCCATTGAAGTACTTCCTCGCCACTGCGTAGAAGGTTTCATAGGTTCCCTGAAGTATTCCCTGAGTACCTATGTAGATCCAACTACCAGCCGTCATTTGACCGAACATGATCAAACCGCGTTCTTCAAGTTCCCTGAAGTACTCCCACGTTGCCCACCTTGGAACAAGCAGAGAATTGGCTATCAAAACTCTCGGAGCCCATTCATGTGTTTTGAACACAGCTACTGGTTTACCACTCTGCACAAGCAGAGTTTCATCATTTTCGAGCGACTTCAATGTCTCGACAATCTTGTGGAAGCACTCCCAATTTCGAGCAGCTTTCCCGGTTCCTCCGTACACGATCAGATTCATTGGATCCCTTGCGACTTCCGGATCCAGATTGTTCATTAACATACGCATGGCTGCCTCAGTCTGCCAGCTTTTACATGTCAAGTTCGTCCCGCGGGGAGCCTTCACGATCGTTCCTTTCGTGAGTTTTTCCATCGTCTCAAACCTCCCATGCTTATTGTATCATTTTGTTTCGAAAAGTGACAAGATTGAGGTGATGGCGCATGAGGATTCTCTATTTCGACTGTGATACCATGGTCCAAAGAATTTCAAAACAGTTAACGATTGCCAACAGCGTTATGGCTGAAGACGTGCTCAAGTATGTTGAAACGTACGAAGGGCCTTTTTGCGAAATAATAAGGAGAAACGTGAAGGTGTCGAGAGAAAAAGATCTTCCCCTCTGTCAAGACACCGGATTTGTCGAATTCTTTGTGTTTGCACACCCAAGTTCGGTGTTTGAAAAACCCATACAATGCATCTGTGATGAGTCCGTCAGAAAGGCTTATATTTCAAAACCATACCGATTTTCCTTAGTGAGTGATCCCCTCTACGACCGCAAGAACACTCAGGACAACACGCCTTCGATTTGTCACCTCTTCCACTGGGACAAAGAAAAATTACAAGTGAGATTTCTCATCAAGGGTGGTGGTAGTGAAAATCTCACGAGACTGTTCATGTTATCTCCCGGATCGGGTGAAAACGATCTCGTTAGACTCCTTGTTGAACATGTTTCTCATCACGGTTTCAATTCTTGTCCACCCGTTAGGGTTGGTGTCGGCATTGGCGGAAGCGCCGACAAAGCGATATTACTCTCTAAGCTTGCACTGACTTACGGTTCGGACGAGAAAAATCCAGATACACGTTACAGAGCTTTAGAACAATATATCTTGAACGAATTGAACAAGTTGAAGATCGGTTTCCAAGGTCTCGGTACTGGTCCAACAGCACTATCTGTGCGTATTTTGTACGCTCCAACCCACATCGCAAACCTTCCAGTTGCGATTTCCATGGATTGTTACCTTTCGAGGAGAGGGGTGGTGGAAATTGAACCTGTCACACTTGAAGGTAGGTGAGCAGGTGATGTACTCCGGAACTATGATTGTAATGCGAGACGCCGCTCAGAAGAGAATTGAAAAGCTGTTGAGTGAAGGTCAGAGATTACCAATTGATCTGGTGGGGAAAATCGTTTTCTACGCTGGTCCGACCAGAGTTATCGATGGAAAATTCGCCATAGGACCAACAACGAGTGAAAGGATGGATAAATATCTCAGGATGCTTTTTGAGCTTGGAGTCATTGCAACTGTGGGAAAAGGAAGGAGGAGCGAGCTTGCCAGAAAACTTTGTAAAGAGTACAAACGGGTTTATCTGATAGCACCGAGCGGTGCAGCGGCAGCGCTCTCTGAACACGTGGAAAGTTTAAAACTTCTTGCCTTTGAAGATCTTGGAACTGAGGCCATCTATGAAATCTTTGTAAGGAATTTTCCACTCATAGTCGGTATAGATATTGAAGGAAACGACCTTTTTGATATTATAGAATCGAAGAGACGTATGAGCAATGGAGGCGAAAAGATATGAAATTTGTCTGGCTCTCTATTGCTATTATTGGCCTTTTATTTGTATTTTTGCATGTTCCATTTTCGAATATTATTATTGTCTTATGTCTCGCAATCCTGGCCGCAGCATTTCTACTCTCCCCAACAAAGAAAAAGCTCGCTGAAGAAAGGGTTGAACGTGAAACTGAAAATGAAAGATTCTTCGATGAGATCTTCCTCTCTGCCGACTCGTTGAAACAAGACGCAGCAGAGCTTGGACAAATCTCTAACGAAGCTCAAGATATGTCAAAATCCCTCTCAGAACAATCAAAGAAGATTTCTCAACTGATACAATCACTCACCGCATCACTTGAGGAAACGTCCTCGGGGGCGAGTGAAATAGCTAAAACTTCCGAGATCATCAAAAACGATGCTTTGAAGATGCAAAAGGAATTTTCATCTTTCGATGAAGATCTGCAGAAGATTTACAGCGAGTTGATTTCGCTCTCGAAAGATAACGTTCAAACGGCTCAGAAAATGAGAGAACTTCTTTCCGCGATGGAAGAATTGAGGCAAACCACACAAAAGATCACTGAGACTGTGCAGTTGATAAAACAGATTTCTGATCAAACCAACTTGCTCGCCCTGAATGCGGCAATCGAAGCCGCTCGAGCCGGTGAACACGGTAGAGGATTCGCAGTAGTTGCGGAAGAAGTCAGAAAACTCGCTGAACAATCGAAAGCATTTGCTGACGTCATTGTTGGAAATGTGAGGAGTGTCGAAAGAGCTGTAGAGGATTCTGTCAAAAAGAACGAAGATGTTGCAAGAGTTATTGAGGGAACGTCCCAAGCAAGTCAAGTCTTTGCGAACAGATTGAAGGAATTCAGAGATCAAGCAAACAACTTTGCAAAATTATTGAACGAGATCGTCAGTTCGATGGAAAGCCAGGTTAATTCCACACGAGAGATAGAGCTTGCCGTCAGCAGCAATGCGAACACATCTTCCCAACTGATGGAATTCGCTATGGAAACAGAAAAGAATGCGTCTTCACTTGAGACAGTATCTTCACATTTGTCAGAGAAAGCTCGTATTCTATCTGTCAGATCTTTGAAATTGAGAGGCTTAACTGGTGCCAGGTCCTGGTTGATGGAACGTGTGAAAGAACTCTCAGAGCTCTTCGCAAAGCCAGAATGTCAAAGGTTAGACTGGAACGCTTTTGAGCCCTTGGCCAAAAAGTTTCTTGAAGAAAAACAAGGTATTTACGAAGCTTTGTTCATAGCGGACAGTGAGGGAAATTTCATCACAACTACGGGTACCCGTGGAACCATCAAAGATAGAAATTATTTCCAGCGTTTAAAGAACAACAAAATCGACTGGGCCATCTCGGATCCGATTCGCTCACGTGCCACAGGTAATTTAGTGATCACAATAGCGTTCGCGATTCGACAAGACGGAATATTCAAAGGTGTTGCTGGTGCAAATTTGAACGTGACTAAACTCGAAGAACAAGTGGATTTGTTATCGAGTCAGGAACGACAAAAGTGACACCTGCAAAAATGACCCGGTGATACTTCGACGAGTAAAGGCTCTTCAATCTTGCATAATTCGACAGCTTGAGGACAACGTGTGTGGAACACACAACCACTCGGTGGGTTGGCTGGGTTGGGTATTTCACCCCTTGGGATCGACCTGATTCGCCTTCCGGTTCCAAAGGATGGAATCGAATCTAACAAAGCCTTGGTGTAGGGATGAGTAGCCCTTTCGAAGATATCTTCTTTAGACCCCATCTCCATGATTTTTCCAAGGTACATCACTGACACGTGCGTGGCCATATGGTCGACAACTGCCAAGTTGTGCGTGATGAACATGTACGTTAAATTGAATCTCTCCCTGAGATCTTTCAAAAGCGTGAGAACCCTAGCTTGCACAGAAACATCCAGGGCTGAAGTTGGCTCGTCCAACACGAGGAATTCCGGTTTTAAAACCAAAGCTCTTGCAATCGCAATTCTTTGCCTCTGTCCACCAGAAAACTCGTGAGGATATCTGAACATGTGCTCTTCTCTCATACCGACCATCTCTAGTATTTCCTTGATTCGACAGTATATCTCGTCAGAGCGCATTTTGAAATGAATTTTCAAGCCTTCACCGATGATATCCTTGACCAGCTTGCGTGGATGCAAAGAATTGTAAGGATCTTGTTGAACGATCTGCATGCGTCGCCGATATTCCAAAAAATCTTTTTTGTCGAGCTTTGTTATGTCGCAACCGTCGTACAGTATCTTTCCTGATGTCGGTTCGATGAGCTTGATCACAGTCCTACCCAACGTACTTTTACCTGAGCCAGATTCACCAACAACAGCGAAGATCGAACCCTTCTCTATTTCAAAAGAAACATCATCGACCGCTCTCACGTGAATCGGCCTTGAAAGCAGAGATTTTCTGACCTCAAAATACTTTTTGAGTCCTTCGACTTTAATCAAGGTTGCCATGCTTATCCCCCGCACCGTACAAGTGGCACGCTACGAAGTGGTCATTTGAGGCTTCTACTAACTCTGGAAGTTCCATCCTGCATCTTTCGAAGACATACTTACACCGCGGATGAAAACGACATCCACTAGGTGGGTCGACCAAATCTGGAACAACACCAGGGATACCCCGCAATTCTTTCTTCTGCCCCACAAGTGGTATCGAATCGATCAAACCGACCGTGTAAGGATGCAATGGGCGCGCAAATATTTCACCACTACCTGCAACCTCCACAACATTTCCAGCGTACATGACCGCCACTCTATCACAGAATTCAGAGGCTACCGCCAAATCATGGGTGATGAAAATCACCGCATTCTTACTGACTTTAACAAGGTTGTCAAGTAACTCAAGTATCTGTGCTTGTATTGTTACATCAAGCGCCGAGGTTGGTTCATCCGCTATCAACAACTTCGGTTTGACGGCGAGAGCCATGGCTATCATCACTCTCTGAGCCATGCCTCCGCTCAATTCGTGCGCGTACAAATCGATAGTTCTCTTCCAGTCGAGTCCTACCATGGTGAGAGCTTCTGGTACCAGGTCGTAAGCTTCTTTTAAAGAGATGTCTTGGCTGTGCGCTATCGCTTCTGCCACTTGAAAACCAACCTTGAAAACTGGATTCAGAGCCGCGACAGGTTCTTGAAAGATCATAGATATGTGTTTTCCTCTTATCTTTTCCATCTCCATCTCCGAAAGCCGAAGCAGATCTTGTCCGAGAAATTCTACCTGTCCACTTATTATCTCACCAGGAGATTCTATCAACCTCATTATGGCCAAGGCGGTCACGGATTTTCCACAACCCGTTTCACCAACGATTGCGAGCCTTTCTTCTTCGTTGAGCCATAGTTTGACTCCATTGAGTGCTTTGATCACTCCACGATACGTGT
>CAYXCE010000035.1:0-9143 GCA_964463395.1 uncultured Pseudothermotoga sp. | reverse complement strand
GAAAGGTTTCGATTCTCCGAGGAAAGTCAGACTCGCAGGGTGGTTCATTTGCCCTCCCGCTGTTCATGAAAAGTATGGGATCATCCTATTAGATTGGCTCGGAATCCTGCGTTTGATAGACTTTTCAGGCAAGGAAGTTTGGTCACTTGTAACAAAAGCTGCAAAATCTGGGGAGATAATCGTTGCTGCTGATACGGCTTTCGTGATCACTCAGGATACAGTGTGGTCTATCGATATCAAGAATGGCAGGATAAAATGGTCAGAATCTTTTGATGATGCTGAGCTGATCCAAGCTGTTTGTGACTTAAAAATCCTCTACATCTGCGATAGCCTTGGAAGGGTACGCGCGTTAGATTTTTCAGGGAAAACTCTTTGGTTGAAAGAGGGACTTTTTGCAAGAACCATCTTGTCAACACAAAATGGCTTACTTGTGGCTGGTGATAAACTCTACTTAGTCTCGTCCAAGGATGGTTCTGTCACGACTCAGGAGAATCTGCCCGATCTCGCTTCAGGCAAATTAAAGCTAAACCCTCAAGGTTTACTAACCGTGGTTGTCGGCGATAGACTATTGATCTACAGATTCAATGGATTGCCATCCCCAGGTTGGCCCATGTATCTCAAGGATGCCGTCAACTCAAGCTTGTTCACTAATTGATCCAAATAAATCGGAAAAGATCTTCGCAAAAGCATATATAACAACAAAGAACTCAAGCCTACCCATGAACATACCTACAATCAATGTCCACATGGCTCCGAGTGGCATACCCGGTGACGTGACTCCGCAGGAGAGGCCTACACCTGCTAATGCTGAGGCAAATTCAAACATGGATTGACCCAGATCGTAACCGAAAAGTGTCAAAATGAGTGTCCCAAAAATGTAAGAAAGGAGATACGCGGCGCTCGTCATAAAAGCTTCCCTGATGAGTTGTAGATCTAGGTACCTCTTGATCGATCCTTTCCATATTTCCACGTAAACTACGGAACTTTTAGGCAACAGAAATTTCTTGAGTGAGAAACTCAAAGTTTTGAAAAGCACAACTAATCTGTATTGCTTTATACCACCCGAAGTCGAATCCATGCTTCCTCCAAGTAGCATCAAAACCGTCAAGGTGAATAAACCCGTTGGGAAGCTGAGCCATAATTTGAGATCTACCGTTGAAAATCCGGTACCAGTGAGAGCCGAGACCACTTGAAAAATTCCGTGACGTACAGCATCAAGCCAATTTGAAAACACTTTCCCAATTCCTGCGAGAAATATGCATGAACTCCCAAATAGGATCAAAATGAGCATCTGCTTGGGCTCCGAATTCCTTTTCAAAGCGTGCCAATCTCTACTCCAAAGAGCATGATGAATGCCAAAACCGGTTGCACCAACAAGCATGAGAAAAATTAATATCAATTCTGCCAATACATTATTGAAGGATGCGATACTTGAATTCTTTGTTGAAAATCCTCCAGTTGCAAGTGCAGTTAATGAATGATTCAGGGCATCGAAAAAACTAAGGCCGCTCGTCATCAGCGCTATCGTTCCGAACAACGCATACAGAAGATAGTATGTCATTATGAGTCTGGCAGAGTATTTTATGTTTGGTACAATGTTATCTGTGCGGCCCTCGGCTTGATAGAAGCCGAGCCCGGTTGGTCCTATGATCGTACTCATGACGATAACCGCAAAGCCTGCTCCACCCAAATACTGAGTCAAGCTTCGCCAAAACAAAATCGGTTTTGGTAAAACTTCCACATTCGTGAACATTGTCAAACCTGTTGTTGTCCATCCACTGGTTGCTTCGAAAATCGCTTGAGAGAAATTCAACAGCCCGTAGATTCTGTATGGAAGGGCGGAAAGCACGATCACAATTGACCAAGAGAGTAGCACGATGATTGCTCCTTCTTTTGCAGTTATGACTTCACTCCCAACCTTTTTCGAGAAATGTCTCATTAGAAGACCAACGCTCAGAGAAACAACCGAGGGTAATACGAAGGCAAAAATCAGTAGAAAAGAAATTTGACCGGTGAAAAGCCACACGAGGGGAACAAGTAAAACGAGCGAGAACAGTCTAAAAAGCCTTCCGGTGGTGTTGAACACAACAAAATACTCGTGCAAACGGGAACTCATAATCAATCCCCAACGAGTAATCTTATCACTTGGGATTGAATCGTCGGTTCACAGAGGACCATCACTCTGTCCTGAGGCAGAAGCTTCGTCTCACCACGAGGTATCACGACTAAGTTATCCCTAATGATTGCACCGATAACACAATTGTTTGGGAGTGGTATGTCTTTCAATTTTTTATGCACGGAAGGTGAAGTCTCTGGTATTTCAAGTCTTAGAAATACCAACCTACCTTCCTCAACAGGCGAGAATTCTTCAATCTCATCTACAAGAAGAAGTCCTTGAATCGTTTGAAGCAGCAAATTCGTGGGGCTAACCGCAGCTTTTACTCCGAGTCTGTGAAAAATCTCAATATCCTCTGGATCGTTCACTAAAGTCACGATGCGCTCCACCCCATAATAATGTTTAACCATTTGAGATATGATGAGATTATCACGATCCGTGTTGGTGAGGATTACGACCAGATCATCCTCCGTTAAGTTGAGCTGATCGAGCACACTTTTTTTACTCCCATCACCCATAATGACGACGGCTGATAGACTCTTTGCGAGATCCTCACAAACGCGGGGATCTTTGTTCACAATGTAAACATGATAGCCCTTCGAGATCATCATTCGTGCCAAATAATAAGCAATCTTGTGGCCACCTATGATGACTATTTTCAATCTTTACTCACTCCCAACTCGCTCAAGATCTTTTGTGCTGTTATTTTTGTCGTTGATATGATTTCAATGTTGAACTCTTTGAATATGTCCTCATTGTTCGGATCGTTTACGCGCGCAATAACTCTTTTGACACCAAAGAACCTTTTTGCAACAGTGGAAACCATGAAATTGGTGTTGTCATCACTTGTGAGAGCGAGCAGAACATCTGCCCTATCAAGCTTCGCCTCTTTCAAACGGGATATTTCGGTTGCGTCACCAACGATCTTGAAACCCGTGAACTCCTCAGGCAAGCCTTCAAATGCCGTTTCATTTGAGTCCACTACTACCACATTGTTCCCGGAAATCGAGAGATGCGTAGCAACTATGGAACCTATACGCCCGCATCCAACTATGACGACGTAGAGTGATTCAACTTTCTTCATACTTTGTTATCTCCTTTTGAGCTTTCTTGTGATCTGGGTCCAATATAAGAGCTGCTTTCAAATATTTGTATGCGAGCTCTTTATTACCAAGTTGCTCCATCACTATCGCATAGATATAATGAGCTTCTGCATCGGGCCGAATCGCAAACAATTCACGGGATAATTTCTCCGCAGCGATGAGTTTACCCTGCTCAAGCTTTTCTTCTATCAAACGTGCGAGTCTCTCAAAGCTGATCTGTTCTCTGTTGAGAAGTTCCTCCACTTTCTTGAGTAAATCTTGAGCGGGAAATGGCTTAGAAAGATATTCACTAGCACCATATTTCATGGCCTCCACTATTGGATTCGCGTTCGTCACAGCTGAAACTATGAGGGTAGGTAACTCGATACCTTCTTGCCGCATTCTTTTCAAAAGCTCATTACCAGAAATACCAGGCAGTTTCAGGTCGAGTATCAACAAATCGAACTTCGCCTTTCTGAGTTCAACTAAAGCTTCTTCACCGGTAGTTATCGTGGTTACATGATAACCATTTTCTTCGAGAATCTTTCTAATAAGATTTCTAACATGCCTCTCATCGTCCACGACCAAGATGTTTGCCATAACCACCCACACTGTTTAAGTTTATCACTTGTCTTAGATTGAAAGATACTTCCTAACTTCCCAGTCTGTAACGGAAATACTGAATTCCCTCCATTCTCTTCGCTTCAAGTCCAGAAATTTCTTGAATATGTGTTCACCGAGGACTTCCTTAACCAATTCGGAATTCTTCATTTCCTCTAATGCTTCTCTGAGTGAACCGGGTAAAGATTCTATTTTGCATTGTACTTTTCTCTCCTCGCTCATCGCGTAGATGTTCTCTTCAATCGGTAGTGGTGGTTCTATGTTCTTTTCAATTCCATCGAGACCTGCTGCGACAACTACGGCGAGAGCCAAATATGCATTACAGCTCGGATCGGGCGCTCTATACTCTATCCTTGTGGACTTACCCCTGGCTGCGGGTACCCTTATCAAGGCGCTTCTATTGGCTTTTGACCAAGCGATGTTCACAGGTGCCTCATATCCAGGCACGAGCCTCTTGTAGCTGTTCACCGTTGGGTTCGTAACGACCGTGATTTCCTTTGCATGCGTTAAAAGGCCTCCAACGAAATGATAAAGTGTTTTTGAAAGCCCATCCGGAGCCTTCGGATCGTAGAACGCGTTCTCTCCATTTTTGAAAAGGCTCAAGTGTGTGTGCATTCCTGACCCGTTGATACCAAAGAATGGTTTTGGCATGAACGTAACGTGCAAATTGTGCTTGATGGCGATTGTTTTCAGAACGAGTTTCACAGTCTGTGCATTATCGGCTGTCTTTACCAATTCGCCGTATCGAAAATCTACTTCATGCTGAGATGGTGCGACTTCATGATGAGAAGCTTCCACCTCGATACCCATCGATCGTAGCGCAACGGCAACTTCGCTTCTCAAAGACTCTACTTCGTTCAATGGTAAAAGATCGAAATAACTACCTCTGTCAAGGATTTCTGCAACAGGAAAACCTTTTGCATCTCTCGGCAGAACAAAGAACTCCAATTCTGGACCTGCGTAGGGTACAAAACCCATCCTCTTAGCTTTTTCAACCACGAGTTTCAGCCTGTAGCGCGGATCTCCCTCAAAAGGTGTACCATCTGGCTTATAAACGTCACAAATGAGTCTGGCACTCTTGATGCCGTTGGTAGTCCAAGGAAGGATCGCGAACGTATCAGGATCAGGTCTCAGATACATGTCCGATTCTTCGATTCTCACAAATCCTTCGATGGATGAACCATCGAACATGACACCTCTTTCGAAAGCCCTCGGGAGTTCTTGAGACGGTATCTCCACATTCTTGATGTTTCCATTGATATCCGAGAACTGAAGCCTTATAAACTGTATGTTCTCTTCCTCAACGATCCTCAGAATGTCCTCAGCTTTCATTTTGATCCCCCCAGAAAGTTTCATATGACATTATTCTATTCAGTGTAAATTTTCAAATGCGTGAAGAATGCAAGAAAACTACTAAAACAAATTATCGGCAGTCAGCGATGAAAGCATTTCATTGAGGTGGTAACGAACGGTGAGTACCAGTTTGCTTCAGCTTTCGAAGAACTACTTGAAAGCGTTCTGTATCTTTCTCAACTATCTTCGCTAATAGCCGCTCGTCGAGTAGGTTCAGCACGGGTTTGAACGTGAGCCTGTGGAAAGCAGTGGGACCATAATGATAAAGTTTCTCAAGGTGTTCTTTTGTGGGATAACCCTTGTGCCTCGTAAAGTCGTAATTTTTGTACTGTTCATCGAATTGCTTCATCAATCTATCTCTCGTTACCTTTGCGATTATGGAGGCTGCAGCGATAGAAGCGCTCTTTCTATCACCTTTGACGATACATGTGCCTTGCTGGGAAAGTCTTAAAGATTTTCCATCGACTAAAGCGAAACCGTCTGGACAACCAAGATTTTCAAGTGCTCGATTCATAGCGATCTTCGTTGCATTCAAAATGTTGTGCACATCTATTTCTTCTGGAGTTGCCAACCCCACACCTACTTTTGCACATTTCTGTATTTTCTGATAGAGGACCTCTCTTCGATGTGGCGTCAATTCTTTTGAATCGTACACATCAACTGGTTCCAACAAAATAACAGCTGCCGCCACCACTGGACCTGCTATACAACCTCTGCCGGCTTCATCAATCCCTATGATGGTACCAAAACTCGACCTGTAGAAATCATCAAAAAGAAACAGTTCTTTCCTCATCGAAGATTCATATTACAACGAAAAGTCATCTTCGATGATGGATAGCATAAAGCTAATCTCAAAACAAGATTTCTGAAACAATTAAGACTTTTTGCTTAATAATCGTTACAGTGGTTTTGAGTTCGTCAGGACGTCTTCGAGAATTTTCAGAATCAAATCTTCGTAACTCAAACCAGCAGCCTCAGCCATCTTGACTATGTCTGAATAGCCTGGAGTTAACATTGGCAACGAATTCACTTCGAGAAAATAATGTCGACCTTCCTTGACTCGTAAATCCATACGCGCATAGTTTTTCAAATGCAATATCTTGAAGATCTTTTTTGCATCTTGTTCTATCTGGTGGTAGAGATTTTTATCGATATTTGCAGGACAAACATATCGAATTTGATCACCATAATGGTGCTTCACCCTGTAAGAGTAGAAGCGTTCAATTCCGACTGGTAACGTTGAGAAATCGATTTCCAAGATGGGCAAAACTTCCCCAGCCAAGATACCAACACTCAGTTCTTTTCCTTCGATGAACTCTTCCACTAAAGCTGCTTGTCTGTACTCCTTATGAATTCTTTCTACAGCTTCAGTTAGAGATTTCAAATCTTTCACAACGGAATTTTCTCTTATTCCTCTCGCACTACCTTCTCTCGAAGGCTTGACTATGGCTGGATAGAAGTCAATCTCTTCCGGATTCTCGCCAACATCGACAACCATAAATTTGGGAGTGGGAAGACCATAATGTTGAAGCAAAATCTTCGTGATCGTTTTGTCTATACAGATCGCGTGTGACAAAGCGGATGAACCGGTATATGGGATTTTCAATATGTCCAGTATCGCAGGTACATGCATTTGAGCATGTGCCGTGGAGAGGTTAAAAACGATTTCGAATTGCTTGGCTTTTTCAATGAATCTTTCATCAAAGATCGCTTCTCCAACTGTGTGATACTTTGAAAGCACTTCCTTCACAGAATCGATCATCTTCTGTCTTTCATCATCCAAATTCTCAAGATCGTAAACGATAGCTATTTTCATCTCCTTGCACCTCTCATTATTCTTGATAATCTTTCTGTTTCAGTCAAAATCCTCCCGTCTTCGTCCACACATCTACACTGTCCATTCACGATGGCCGTTTTGATTTCCCCCTTAGCGACTGAGAAACCTTTCAGTGCGGGAGCGTCGAGAACGCCGATCTTGACAGCTTCAAACAACACTTCTGGATTGAGCAAATCTTCATCCTTCCCACCGGCAATGTTTTTGATCGTCTCAAAGATCTGCATCGCTTCATTTCTGATCCTCTCTTTCTCCATTCTCAGTGAGGAATCGGCCAATGGATCGGGATAACCCCGTAATGCAAGATTGATAGCCCTTTTTGCTATTTTTACGCTCTCGATTATTTCCTTGGCTGTGGCTCTTCTTGAGGATTCACAGTATGCAACAATATGAACGATGTGAGGTTCTAAAGCAAAGCCATAATACATCGATACACCGATTTGTCCCATCGCCGCATTCATATCTGCAGGCATGGACATGAGTCCTGTTCTTATCATCCTGTACACCGTGAAATTTTGATCCATAAGACTCTCTACAAGCTCTTTTTTGGCCAACATTTTGGCCAAGTCGGCTTTCGGAGAAATACCGCCCGGAGTTTCTAACATGAATTGCTGTACATATTCCTTCACGCCCAACTTCTTTGCTATGAAGGCTGAAAGATACGCTGTGGCTACTTCCATTGAATCGTGAGCCAACCTCAACGCCCATTGGTGCGAATCTGTCACTTCCACTGGAACATCGTTTTCTCCGTTCCAACGAATCGCCTCCATATTTTCCCTAATCGCCTCAAGTAAAGGCCTGTCCGATCGCTTGTCTAGCTCACTGTACCACATGACAGGTATGGCTGCCCAAGCGTTGTTCAAAGTTTCTTTGAGCAATTTTGAAAACTCAACCATGTGCTTCGTGCCAGCGTAGCATCTAACGAGTGGGTAGTTTCCTGTCCTGCTTGCCTCATACAGTCTAACGAAATCTTCTCTCGTTCTGAGCGGCACACCACCAGCTCCATCCTGCTTTGGATCCATTTTTTCAGGTTCAAAGAAGAACTGTTGACAATTCTGGTCGGGAGCTATAGATATCACATCTAGTAACCCTGATTCTGCCATCTTCTTTATCTCTTCCATTGTTTCATCAAGCGTTTGGAGGCCGATGTGATGACGTATCAGAGGGAACGGACTTTTGAATTTGATCCTCTCTCCAAGTTTCTGGGGATAAACTTCCATTTTTCGTGTTTTTCTTACTTCTCCTCTCAGAAACATAACTATTTCATCCAATTCTTCAGTCCCATCGAACGTTTTCTTTATGAAGCTGAATCCTTTCGCAACCTCAGCGGTTTCAACAGTACCGCCAAATACATAAATTTTGTCGAGCAATTTTCTTTCTTTCAACGAACTTTCAAGAGCGGTGAGCAAATTTTTTAAAGCCTCTGCTCCCAGCCTGTAGCTCAGCGCAACCATATCCGGTTCATGCTTTTCAATCAGTTCTACTAATTCTTCTATCGCTATAGCTGCTCCCACATAAACAGTCTCACACCCGTTCTGTTTCGCTAAGTTGAGGAAATTGAGCAATCCAACATTATGAACACAGCTCCCTATAGAAGCCCCCATTATTTTCATTCCCATCCCACCTCCATAACACGTTTCACCTCTTCAATGGTTTTGTTCTGCAGATGTAGCTTTTCAAAGTTTCTACCTTCTTTGAAGAAGTCTATTCCCATCATGACTGAAGTCAATCTGATTATCGAGTCTATTATGGGCGTTTCTACTTGTGCAAGCTTGGCAAAGGCAGATATCGGTACCAGACTCGTGGGCACATCTTCGAGAATATATCTGTTTTCTAAGCTTGTGGGTGCTTGTATGCCGCGATAACCTTCGTTGTTGTGAATAGCATCGTAAAGGTCCTTTCCCTTCACATCGTACGCATAGGATAACCATTGAACAGCGGTCATAGGTTCAATGCCAAATTTTCTCGCAACATTACATCGTTCTTCGTCAACCGCTTGGAGAACTTTTGCGACTGAAGGGCTTATACCCTCAAAATAGAACTCAAATTTACCAAAAGTGGTCTCTACCCATCCTGCGTTCAGAACGATCGTCGCAGGATGGAACACCGCACCTATGTTGTTGAAACTAGTATAGAG
>CAYXCE010000034.1:0-9159 GCA_964463395.1 uncultured Pseudothermotoga sp. | reverse complement strand
GCCTATCTGACAACACTAGAAAAAAGACCAGTCTGGATCGTTCTGACTTTTCGTTATGAATACGTTGTTTCTGCCGTTGAGCCAAAGATCATTTCGAAGAAACCTTTAGAAACGAGGGCTTTCACGTACTCGGTGGGGTTGAGAGAGGCGATATCTCTCACCGTCATGTCCATAGGCAAAAACATCATGTTCGCCGTTTACGAAGCGGAGGGATGGCTGGTTGGGAACAACAAGAATTTGGCGTACGTCAGCATGAAGACGCCAGCCATTCTCAGAGTTGACGATTCACAGAACCTCTTCAGAAAAGTGGAACAAGAAATATTGAGAAAACAGCAAGAACAAGGCGAACAGCACGGTGGGCAACACGGTGCAGGTGGTCAAAAGTGAGGATACTCGTTGTGGAGGACAACGAGGATTTGGCCAACTCGATCAAGAGGGGGCTTGAGAAGGAAGGTTACTCTGTTGAACTCGCTTTTGATGGAGACACGGGTCTCGATATGGCGCTGTGCGAGAGCTACGACTGCATCGTTCTGGACGTGTTGCTGCCAGGCGTCGATGGATTCGAGTTCGTACAAGCCTTGAGAGAGAACAGCGTGCAAACACCCGTTTTGATGTTGACCGCCTTGGACTCTGTGGACGATAAAATACGAGGTCTGAGCCATGGAGCCGACGATTATTTGACTAAGCCCTTCGATTTCAGGGAACTACTCGCACGCGTTCAGAGCTTGATAAGAAGAAACCACCTTTTGCGTGGCGATGTCTTGACGTTCAAGGAAATGCACTTGAACTCACGTACCCGCACGGTCACTGTCAAAGGTAAGGAATTGAAACTCAGCAGGAGGGAGTTCGACCTTTTAGAACTGTTCATGCGCGATCCGAACGTCGTCTTCAGTCGAGAAGAAATCTTAGAAAAAGTCTGGGGAAATGAGAGAGAAACCAGGAGCAACGTTGTGGACGTTTACGTGCTCTATTTGAGGAGCAAACTCAAGCCTTTCGGTTACGACAAGTACCTCGAGACTGTGCCGGGTATAGGTTATAAACTCAATCTGGAGGATTGAGCATGCCACCCCTTCGGCATGCCATCGAGAAGTATTATCTATCCATCTTCGTGATATCCCTGGCCGCTATGTCCCTCATACTCGTCTTTGTTTTCCACAGCCTCGCCCTCAAGAGGATAGATCAAGAAATGCTCGTGTTCACCAACGATCTTCTGAGGTTCCTCGAAAAACCTGAAGGACAACCTGTCGCCATATTCGGCAAGAAGAACTACGCGTTTTACATCACCGAGCGAGGAAAGACCATAGCCAGTTACAACCTGCCGGACGATTTCACCGTCCCAAAATCGAACGGTTTTCACACGATCCATCAACATCGTTACTTCAAGCAGGATATAGGTACTTACCAGGTAGTTGTGACTCGCAGCTTGAAAGATCATTTCGCTCTCTTAGTGTCTCTATCGGTCATATTGGCGGCCATCCTGATCCCCTTCACCCTCGTGGTGCTGTTCTTCGGCCGAAAACTCACCAGGAGACTCACAGAACCCATCGAGATGATCGGGGAACAGATGCAACTCGTTTCGAAGGGTACGCTCGAAAAAATACAGATAGAACCGACGAGCCAAGAAGCGAAGGTGCTTCAAGAACAGCTCAACGATGCTATAGACAGGTTGAACAGGACCATGGAAGAGCTCAGAGATTTCGCCACGACGATCTCTCACCAGTTGAGAAATCCTTTAGCGAGCGCCAAGACGAGGTTGGAGGTTCTGTTGAGAGAAGATCTACCCAACAACGTGAGAATCGAGATAGAAAAGGTGAAGCGCAACATCGATAGAATGGTGGAGATAACGTCTCAACTGCTTCTCATAGCTAGGGCTCAGCATACCACGCCCAAAAGTTTCGAAGAAGAAGACTTATCGAGCTTGGTTTTGGAGAGCTTGGATCAGGTCAGTCAAAAATACAAAAACAGAGAAATCCTCGTTGGCGAGCTGAGAGAATTGAGAATAAAGTGTGTAGGACCGTTGATGGTACACGCTTTCGCCAACCTTTTGGATAACGCTTGTAAATATTCCGTCGAAGATAAGCCAGTACTGTTGAACTTTCATGAAAAAGACGATTCTGTGATCTTCGAGGTGTGCAATTACGGCGAGCCGATACCACAGCAAGACCGCGAGAAGATCTTCCAGAAATTCTTCAGATCGGCCAACGCAAAGAACGAGGGGTTGGGTTTAGGTCTGGCTGTCGTAAAAGCCATCGCAGATCTGCACAAAGCACAGGTCTATTACAAATATGAAGATGGGCAGAACAAGTTCGGACTCGTTCTGCCCAAGTGAGCTCACACGACAACGGGTAACGTGGAGTTCGCAAAAGGCATGATCAAGATATCTGCAGATTTTCCATGCTTCTGCAAGGCTTCGTTCAAAGCCTGCTGAACATCATTGAACGGTTTCATGAAAACGTCCTTCACGGTTTCTTCATTCATGGATGAACAGAGGAAAATCTCTGCCTTTTTGAGAACTTTGCAGAAACCGACCGCTTTGTGTCCACCGAGCACGAAGTTGGACCTTATCCACTGTAAAGGTTCGTCGGGGCTTTTTGCCTTTCTCATCCATTCTTCGAATGTCCTTTCACCGAAGCCTTCCCTGCACTCGGCCACGAGTACGATCGTGCCGCCTTCCTTGACGGCGTGGAAAGCGTTGTCCAACCCCTTTTGGGCTTGATACAGGTTTATATCTTTTGGAAAACCTCCACAGGAAGCGACCACTATGTCGTATTTCCTTTTGATGGGTAGTTTGTACATCTGATCTATGTACTTCACACCCTCTCTGTGAGCGTAGATTGGATGGCCCGCGACCGCTTTCACGATCTCTTTCTTGCTGTTTAGAACGACGTTCACTATGAATCCAACATTCGCTATGGATCCAGCCTCTTCTATGTCGAGCCTCACGGGGTTGGTGTCGATGTTCCCCGCCACGGCATGTTCTGAAAGCATGAGAGAGTGGTTCTTCTCGATGGACGTCTTCGAACACACGCCCGGTAAGAGCGCCTTGTTACCTCCACTGTAACCCACGAACCAATGAAGTTCGAGATTGCCCGTGGCGATTATGAGGTCCGATTCAACCACGGGTTTGAAAACTTCCACGGGCGTGCCTCGACTCGTCTCTCCCAAGTACACGCAATCATAGATATCGTGGTTCAGACACGCATATTTCTCAAAGACTTCTTACCCAACGGCTTTCTTCATCTCTTCTTCGGTCATCTTCCTGTGGAAACCGAGACCAAAAATGATCTGTATCTGCTCAGGTTTCACGCCCGCTCTCGTGAGCTCCTCCAAGATCGGTGGAACGATGATATGGGATGGACTGGGACGAGTCAGATCGCTCACCAGTATCGAGATCTTCTTGGGCTTCATCTGGAGAACCATCTCAGTTATCGTGGGACTTCGAATAGGTTCGCTCAAGACTTTTCGGATTTCTTCGAACGGATCGGAAACGGCGGGAAGTTCCGTTCTGGGCAAAAGTGTTTCTGCATGATCCGGCACCTGCACATCTACTTGCTTTTCTCCGTATTTGAGAGAGATCTTCACCTTGCTCACCTCACAGAGTTGGTTGCGTGAGGTATATGCCGAACTCGTGGTGTCTCAGCATCTCACTTTTTGTCAACTTGCCACTGAGAACTTCGATCAATCTTGCGAACAATCTCTCGCCAGCTTGTTGGATCGTAGTTCGTCCTTCCAATACGTCGCTCACATCGACGTCTATGTTGTCGCTCATTCTGCGGTACGTGCTCGCGTTCGCCGTGACTTTGATGACTGGTGCTATAGAGCAACCTGTGGGTGTGCCGCGTCCAGTGGTGAAAATCACGACCTGTGCGCCTCCTGAAACCATACCGGTCACCGACTCAACATCGTGACCCGGGCTGTCCATGAAGTACAATCCGCCGTATGGGATCGGTTCCGCGTATTCAAGCACGCCCTTTATTGGGCGTGTTCCAGCCTTGTAAATCGCTCCGAGGGACTTTTCTTCCAAAGTTGTTAAACCACCACGGATGTTGCCGGGTGTGGGATTCACACCGCGAATGTCTTCTCCGCCGGCGAGCGCGCTCTGCTCACATCTGTTGACCAATTCGAGCAGCTTCTTCGCGACATCATCGCTCACCGCTCTTTTTGCCAGCAGATGCTCCGCTCCAACGATCTCTGTCGTTTCAGAAAAGACGACGGTGGCACCAGCGTCGACGAGCTTATCTGCGACGTAGCCAACAACGGGGTTCGCGGCGATACCAGACGTCGTGTCGGATCCACCGCACTCGATGGCGACCTTCACTGCGGAAAGATCTGTTTCTACTTGTTCGATCTCGGTCTGTTCCATCATCTTCTGAAGGATACGCACACCTTTTTCGACCGTTCGCAGTGTGCCACCCTCTTCTTGAATGATCAAACATTCCACAGGTTTGCCACTCGTTCTTACAGATTCGAATATTTTCTGCGTAGGCACCGTCTCACAGCCCAAACCTACGAACAGCACACCAGCGACGTTCGGATTCAGAGCCATCCCTCTCAGGACGTTGACGACCTTTTTCTCATCGTCCTTCATGTGGTTACAACCATGTTGATTGTGAAGATAGACAACGTTCGCAAAATTGCTCGCGATTTCCTCTGCGGCCCTCGTGGCGCAGATCACGGTTGGTATGACCAAGAAATGGTTGCGAAAACCCACCTTTCCATCTGGTCTGAGAAAGCCTTTCAATTTCACGATCGATGCCCCCTCACTCCGCGCTGACCAACTACGTTGTGCACATGAACGTATTGACCCTTCTTTATGTCTTCACTCGCTACACCGATCGGTTCTCCATACTTGACAACCTGTGTTCCTTTAGGGATATCGGTCAAAGCGAACTTGTGACCGAAGGGAACATCTTCCAAAAGTTCAACGTGGATCTTCTCTTCGCCGAGGGTCACGATCGCTATTTGACCTTTTGAAAGATCTTTTATAGCCGTGGCCACGTTGTCCTTTTTTGTGAAAGCGATGGCATCCATGGTGGAACACCTCACGGGAGCTTTATCAGATTGGTTTTGACCAAAGCTTTTTCCATCTCTCTACCCATCTTTATCCTCTCTCTGATCTTCTTGACGAGTTCTTCATCGGTGAGTTGACTCCTCGCGACTCCCTGTTCCATGGCTTTCTTGGCCACCGCAAAAGCTTCTTCAACGTAGACTTCCTCTTCTTCCATCGTGGGCACTATGTATTCTTCGTGTATACCCTTTCTGTAGGCGAAATCCGCTATGGCCTGAGCCGCTGCGATGCACATTTCGTCGGTGACCTTGGTCGCACGAATGTCGAGTACGCCCCTGAAGATGGCTGGAAAACCGAGCGAGTTGTTCACCTGGTTTGGAAAGTCGCTCCTACCTGTAGCGATTATTCTCGCCCCGGCTTCTTTCGCCTCCCACGGCCATATCTCTGGCACAGGATTCGCACCGGCAAAAACTATGGCGTCTCTGTTCATCTTTTTCACCCACTCGGGTTTGATCACGCCAGGCCCACTCTTGGAGTACGCGATGCACACGTCCGCACCCTTCAAAGCTTCCTCGATGCCACCTTCGATGTTGTCAGCATTCGTTTTCAACCACATGTTCTTCGTGATGTCATCGAGCTGCTCTGCCCTTTCGCGTGTTATGATGCCCTTTGAATCCACAACTACCACGTTTCCGAGATCGACGTTCATCTTTTCGAGCAACCTTGCGAAAGCATAGTTCGCGCTACCAGCTCCTATAAGAGCTATTCTCACTTCATCTATCTTTTTGCCAACGATCCTCAGTGCGTTTATGAGACCTGCCAACGTTATGGTTGCGGTGCCTTGCTGATCGTCGTGAAAAACTGGGATGGAAAGCTCTTGCTGAAGTTTCTCAAGCAGAACGAAACATTTCGGTTTTTCAACATCCTCGAGGTTTATACCGGATATGCTTGGTGATAACCATTTGCAGAACTGTACTATTTCCTCGATCTTTTTGGTTCCGACGCACAATGGAATCGCATCGACTCCCCCCAGATACTTGAAAAGCAAAGCTTTACCTTCCATCACTGGGAGCCCCGCTTCGGGTCCTATGTCCCCAAGACCGAGGATCCTCGTTCCGTCTGTAACTATGGCGATGGTGTTCTCTTTGTTCGTGTATTCGTAAACTTTCGCAGGATCTTTCACTATCTCCTGGCAAACCTTCGCCACACCTGGGGTGTACCAAATGGCGAAATCGTCGTAGGATCTGACCGGAACCTTTGGAGCAGTCTGAATCTTTCCCTTGTAAAAAGGATGCAGTTTCATAGCATCTTCTGAGGGCTTCTGAGCTTTCTTCAAAAGTTTGTCAACATCCTTTTGATAATCCATCCGCCTACACCTCCATCAGAAGAACAGTCCTGTCGGTAACGGTACGAGCAAAAGCTTTCCAAGCGCGTACCAAAAGATGATGACTATGACACACAATGCGATTGAAAAAAGAACGTACTCTTTCAATCTCAAACTTTTTCCAGCGAGTATCACAAATATCAAAACACCAAAAACCATGCTTCCCAACAGAAATCCAAGAAGTCTGTCCATCACATAGACCCAGATGAAGCTCAAAACGACCACGATCAAAATGTGGAGAAGATCTCTAAAAAATAAACGCTTCGTTTCACCCGCAACATGTTTTCTGCGAGTCAACAGCGCTCTGATCAGAAGAGCGACCGAGAGGATCATCAAAAGCCCCAACACGAATTGTGGGAAGATGGCGGAATAATAGTTGTAATTTCTCGTCTCGCGGAAGAGTACCAGACATAAGACGAATATGATGATCGAAATTATAATGTCTCCCCTCATCGACCAACACCACCCAGTTTCTCAGGTCCACGCTTCTTTCTAAGGAGTGGCCACACGAGGAAGAAAACTGAAAGCAGAATGAATATCCAACTCAGAGGTCTGGTCACGAAGATCAACCAGGGCCGTGGCAACTTTCTACCTATCAGCAAGCCTTGAACGAGGCCGGTTTCGATTATTGGACCGAGTATCAAACCGAGCGTTATTGGACCTGCTTCGAAACCGAGCTTTCTCAGAACGAAACCCAACGTACCGAGAAAGAGCATCGTGTACACGTCAGATATGTTGTTGCTGACACAGTAAGAACCGACGATCGTCAAAAAGATGACGGTGGGTGCAAGCAGGCTGAGGGGAATCTTGGTGATGATCTTCGTCATGCCTTTTCCGAAAGCCAGTCCGATCGGCACCATGACGATCGTCGCCAGAATGACGCCTGCGATGAACGTATAAACCACGTCGGCCTTCCTTGTGAAAAGTTCTGCGCCTGGTCTCAATCCTTGCATCAAGAGAGCTCCGTAGAGGATCGCATCCACGGGGGTGCCGGGCACTCCGAGAGTCATCAGAGGCACAAAGCCCCCACCGACCACCGCGTTGTTCGACGCTTCAGTGGCTATGACACCTTCGACTATACCTGTACCAAACTTTTCTGGATGTTTAGAAGCCCTCACAGCCTCGCTGTATGATACCAAGTTGGCTATGTTTCCTCCCGCACCCGGTAGAACACCTATGATGAAACCGATCACGGAGGCTCTCAAGAGATCGATCTGTCTTTTCATGACATTGACGAAAGTCTTGAGCATCAATCCTTTCTCGACCTTTGCCTCTTGATACAGCTGTTTTTGAGACCTGCTCAGGACCATTTCGATGACCTCAGGAATGCAGAACAGTCCCACCAGTGCTGGTATCAATCCAACTCCACCTATCAGCTGCGGCATGTTGAAAGTGAAACGCACGTTACCCCCCACGGGCGCCACACCGATCGTGCTCAGCATGACCCCTATGAATCCACCTATGAAACCTTTCAGCACGTTGCCTCGAGACAGAGAGGATATGACAGTCAAACCGAAGATCCCAAGCCAGAAATATTCGGGTGGGCCAAATTTCAAAGCCACGCGCGCGAGCATCGGTGCAAAAATCAGAAACATCACCAGGCCGAACAGACCACCGTACAACGACGAGAACGTGGCCGTGAGGATTGCTTCCCAACCTCTTCCTTGCTTTGCCATGGGATAACCATCGAAAGTGGTGCCTATGTTCGAAGGGGTCCCAGGGGTCCTCAACAGTATCGCAGAGAACGAACCACCGTATATGGCCGCCATGTAAAGAGATCCGAGAAAAACTAAACTGTCCGAGGCTGAAAGCCAATACGTGATCGGTAAAAACAGTGCAACTCCCATCGTCGCGCTGAGCCCAGGAAGGGCACCGATCACGAGCCCGACACAAATACCGCCAAGCATCAGAAGAACAGTTTTCACAGCAAACAGATGGGCAAAACCGTAGGCAAGATATTCAAGGCCAGACATGTAGTTTCTGTCCTCCCTTCAAAAAACCCGCACCCAGAGGGTGCGGGAAGGGATCATTTTCCTTGGGTTTGTTCCCAAAGCTCTTTGTAGTATGGGATCAATTCAGCAACGAGTTTAGCCGAGGCTGCCTCATCGTAATTTTCGATCACGAATCCAAGTTCCAACATTTTCGCTACGAATTCTGGATTGTTGTTGACCTGTTTGAAAGCATTCTCCAAAACTCGCTTTACATCTTCCGGTGTTCCGGGAGGAACGGCTACACCACGGTACGCCTTTTCAACCAAGTCGATTCCAAGTTCTCTGAACGTAGGAACATCTGGGAACAGAGGTATTCTTTCTTCTGTGGCAACGGCGATGACCCTCATCTTGTCTTTGTATTGAATGGCCATCGTCGTGTAGGTCATCAAACCATCGACGTGTCCTCCAAGCAGTGCAGGCACGGCGGTACCAGAACCGGAGAACGGCACATACGTGATGTTCAAACCCGTAAGCCTTGCGAGCCTCACCGTGGCAAAACTGTTCGCAGAAGGTTGACCACTACCACCAAGAGTGACCAAACCTTTCTTCTTTGCGTACTCAACAAAATCTTGGAACGTTTTTATTGGGCTATCGATACTCACAGCCAACACGCAAGGTGTTGATTGGAAGAAATAGATGTTGTTTATCTGCTCCGTTTTGTAACCCACACCACCCTGCAATGGTTGAAGAATAGTGTGTGGCTAGTTGGTACCATAGATCGTATAACCATCGGGACGAGCACGTGTGACCAGTTCGGTCCAACCAACTGCTCCGCC
>CAYXCE010000033.1:0-9225 GCA_964463395.1 uncultured Pseudothermotoga sp. | reverse complement strand
AATGATCGCCCCGTTAGGGGCAAGGAAGGGGAGGTGTTTGTATGAAAAAGTTTTTGGTCATGTTGATGGTCGCGGTGACGCTTGTGATTTTCGCTGCAAAGTTCAAGATCGGAGTCGCGATACCGGCGGCCGACCACGGTTGGACTGGTGGCATGGTCTGGTGGGCACAGTACGCCATCAAACAATACCAGAACGATCCCGATGTGGAGTTCTACCTAGTGACTGCGAGAGAGCCGAGCGAGCAGATCGCCCAAGTTCAAGCGCTTTTGGCCCGTGGGATCAACGCTCTGGTGATCAACCCATACGAATCTGCCCCGCTCACGCCCATCTGCGTTCAAGCATTCAGGCAAGGCGTCTTTACGGTGATAGTCGATAGAGGTATCGTCTCTGAAGAGTACAACGTTTACATCGCCGGTGACAACTACATGTACGGCTATCTTGCAGGTAAGTACATCGCCGAGAAGCTGAAGGGTAAGGGTAACGTTGTCGTTATAAGAGGTATCCCATCCACGATAGATGACGAAAGAGTCAAGGCGTTCAAAGATGCGATTGCGCCCTATCCAGACATCAAGATCATAGCGGAACAACCTGGTTACTGGTCCAGAGAAAAAGCTTTTGAAGTCATGCAGACTTTGTTGACGAAGTTCCCGCAGATCGATGCGGTCTGGACTGGTGATGATGACATGCTGCACGGTGTGTTGATCGCGCTCAGACAAGCTGGAAGGGATAAGAACATCGTTCTGGTAGGTGGAGCTTGTGAAAAGAACATCGTCAAGATGATCATGGATGGTCATCCACTGATCGAAGTCAACTTCACCTATCCACCCAACATGATCGCCACGGCCATCAACCTCGCAGTCATGGCACTGAGGGGGCAATCGTTGAACGGATTCTATCAGAAAGGAATTCCGAGAAAGATCATACTCTCCACAGAGACTGTCACGAGGCAGAATGCGAAGGATTACTACTTCCCAGACTCAGTGTTCTGAAAAGTTGAGGCGGGCAACGCCCGCCTCTTTGTTTGGAGGTGTTCAAACGATGAAGGTGGGTTTTTTGACTGTGGCACTGGGTAACACGAAGCTTGAAGACATCGTTGAATGGTCAAGCAAGGTTGGCTTTGAAGCCCTAGAGATCGCTGCTTGGCCGCTTGTTAATGAGAGAGATTTTTCTTCCACAACTATAGACGTTGACAGGTTCGATAAAAAAGAAGCTGAGCGCGTGAAGGTTCTTCTTGAAAAGCACGGGCTCGTCGTTTCTTCACTGGCTTATTACGATAACAATCTGGATGCGAACCTTGAAAAAAGAAAGAAGATCAATGAGCATCTAAAAAAGGTCATAGATGCGGCACACCTTCTGGGTGTGGAGCTCGTTGGAACGTTCATAGGAAGGGACATCACCAAGAGCGTTGAAGAAAATTTGAAAGAATTCGAGAAAGTTTTCAAACCTTTGATAGCTTATGCGGAGAGTAAGAACGTGAAGTTGATGATAGAAAATTGTCCAATGGTCGGTTGGCAAGCGGAAGAAAAGATAGGGAACATCTTTTATTCACCGGAACTTTGGAGAGAGATTTTCAGAATCACTCCAGAATCTTTCGGAATCAACCTCGATCCTTCACATCTGTACTGGCTGGGTGTGGATTATTTGAAAGTGGTAGAAGAATTCGCCGGAAGGATCTTCCATGTGCACGCAAAAGATGTGGAGCTGAAAAGGAGCATGCTTCACGAGCAAAGTATTTTTGGCCGTTATGGCACCAACGCGCATGGGAAGAGCTGGTGGGTCTATAGATTACCAGGTCTTGGAGAGCTCGATTGGTCGAGCTTCGTTCTGAATCTCAAGAAGATCGGATACGATTTCGTTGTGAGTATAGAACACGAGGATCCGGTTTGGTCTGGGGATTTGGAGAGGTCGAAGAAAGGTTTGCTGATGGGATTGCAGTTCCTCAAGAGATACGTTTAAGGACGTTATAAACCTTATGCCCTCCTTCGGGAGGGCTTTTTTCGTTGTAGAATCTTTTTGAGTGATGTGAAGTGTTCTTCGCTGACAGGATGCTTGGAAAGCTTGCGAAAAAACTCAGGTTGCTTGGTTTCGATACGGTTTATCACTCGCACATGAGCGAGGAAGAGATACTGCGGTTCTGCAAAGAAACTGGGAAAATTTTGATAACGAAGGACAGAGATTTGCTTAAAAAAGCGGTAGAGCGTGGAATAAAGTGTTTCTATGTGGCCTCGGACGATTGGAAACAACAGCTTGTGGAGTTATCGAAGAAAATCGATCTGAAAGGTTCAAACAGAATGAGCAGATGTAGTCTGTGCAATGTTGAACTCATAAAAGCTAGTGAAGACGAGATAAAGAGAAAGGTGCCAATGTACGTTCAACAGACGCACAACGAATTCTATCTGTGTCCAGCGTGTGGTAGGGTATACTGGGCAGGTTCGCATGTGGAACATGCAGAAGAAACCTTCAGGAGGCTGGGACTCTGAGGTTTTTCGACCTTGTCATGGAATTTCTCGAAAAAGGTTATGAGAGTCGTTCGATGGACAAGATCGCATTTTTACTGTGTGAAGAAACACAGGCAGAATCTTGTGATGTGTTTCTCTTCGAGGAGTACAAATCGCAGTTCAGGTTGGTTGGATCCACTCACGGAGAGGAAAAAGTTGGACAGTTGAAATTGAGTCAAGATGAGCTCGAGAAACTTGAAGGTAACTTTTTCCTCAAGTATGACGAAAGGATCATCGGTGCGATCGTCTTGAAACAACCGAGAAATCTTGAAATCATGTCGAACATGTTGAGTGAACTCGCCAAGACGCTCTGGATTGCGGAAAGAATGGTCTCAATGCGTGAAAAAGCCAGAAAATATGAATTGCTCGGAGAACTAACTGACGTGTTTTACAGTGCCAACGAATCCGAAGCTTTGCTCAAGGGTACGCTTTCCATAATGAGGAAAGCATTGAACGCCGAGGCCGTTCTGTATCTGCTCCGAACAGAGCAGGGTTACATTTTCAAGGATGCTGACGGTATGAGTAGAGATCAGTTGATCTACGATAAACTGTCTGAGAATCACAATTTCATTGCAAGAGTGGAAAAATCAGCCGAGGGAGTCATCATGACGAAAACACAACTCGATTTTCTGAGCATCAAAGTGAAATCGATCGTGGCGAGCGTTGCGAAACTGGGAGAAAATATTTTCGGCATTTTTGTTGCGATAAATAAGGTCGCACCGAGTGGTTATCGGAGCAGGTACAGTTTCGATGAGCTCGATTTGATGACCCTTGAGGACATGGTGAAGAGGTTCTGCTTGGCTCACACCAGGATCGAGTATCAGCAAAATCTTCGTGATCAAATTGAAAGGTTGACTCTACACACGAGAGAGTACGAAAAACTCATACAGCAGCAACAGGAGTATCTCAGAAAGATGGACCTTGTGCACAGCTTAAGCAACGCTATGAGGTCTAGCTATGATCTCGTTAACGTGTACAAGACGCTGTTGCTGGGTTTGACTTCGGGTAGAGGCTTCGCTTTCAATAGGGCATTGCTTTTGATAAGAGACAGAAAGACCGACACGCTCATTGGGAAAATGTGGTTGGGACCGAAGGAAGACGAGAATATAGAGGCGATATGGAAAGAAGCAGAAAGGCGCGCTGTCAGCTATGGAGACTTCGCCCAATACTTGCGTGAGGAAGCACTCATGCTCGATGTGAGTGATGGCTTAACCAAGCTCATAGAGGGAAAAATGTTCCATTATAAAGACCATCCCATCCTTGAAAGAGTGGTAGTTCGTAGGAGATTGATTCGGGTAACCCCTTCGTTGATAGAAAGTTTTGGAGCAGCTGTACACGACCTTGTGAACCTGTTGAATGTGGACGAGTTCCTCGTAGTGCCGCTGGTTGGTCGCTGGGACACTATAGGTGTTTTGATCCTCGATAACAAATTCACTAAGAAATCTGTGAGTGACGTGGATATAGAAGTTTTGAGGATCGTTGCAGACAGCGCTGGGCTTGCCATAGAAAACGTGATGAATTACGAAGAACTCAGGAAAAAAACTGAAAGCCTTGAGAGACAAAAGAACGTGATAGATTATCTGCACAAGTTCACTGAAAACATCTTGCAAAATCTCTCCACCGCTGTTGTGGTCCTCGATAAAAATGGTCATATAATTCAGTGCAACAAGATGTTCTCTCACATAGTGGGACTGCCGAGCGAAAGACTTGTCGGTGAACATCATCTTGAACTTGGACCAGCATTCCAGGATCTTTTCGGAATAGCAACAACTGTTCTTGAAAAACGTGAAACAGTGGGCCTTTCTGAATACCGTGTGGAGACTGCACAAGGAGAACTGTACCTCGATGTGAAGTACTCGCCTCTTTGGGATCCATCTGGTGGAAGCATCGTCGGCGTGATCATTACTTTGGAGGACGTATCGCAGCGAGTGCGATTCGAACAGGAACGGAAAGAGAAGGAAAAACTCGCTTTGCTCGGTGAAGTTGCAGCTCGTGTGGCACACGAACTTCGAAATCCCATAGCGGTGATAGGTGGGTTCATCAACAGGGCCAAGAAAAACCTTTCAAATCCTGAGACTGTGGAAAAATATTTGAACGTTATATCCAAAGAAGTCGAGAATCTTGAAAGAATTGTGAACGAGATTCTTGAATTCAGTAAACCCGCAACCATCTCAGAATTTAAGGAATTCGATATGAACGAACTCATAGAAGAGGTTGTTTACATCATGCAGGAGAAGGCGAGCAAGGCGAATGTTATAATAGAGACGAAGCTTTCAAACGTGCCAAGAATCAATGCAGATCGCGCAAAGCTGAAAAGGGTGCTCATAAATCTTGTTCAAAATGCCATAGAGGCTTCACCCTCAGGCGGTAAGATCGTGGTGAGAAGTTTCTCTGAAGCCGACAGACTCGTCGTATCGGTTTTCAATACCGGTGAGCCTCTTTCAGATAAAGAGTTGAAAAAGATTTTCATACCATTCTACACGACTAAAACCCAAGGTACGGGTTTGGGCCTGCCGATATGCAAGAAGATCGTCGAAGATGAACACGGAGGAAGGATCTGGGCTGAACCGAAGCCTAACGGTATGGAGTTTTCATTCGAATTACCTCTGAAGGGAGGAAGGAGAAGTGTCGAAGGGTAAGATCCTTGTTGTGGACGATGAGGAAAATATAAGACTACTCTTGAGCGAGGAACTCATGGATGAGGGTTACGAGGTAGATACAGCTGCGAATGCCGATGAGTGCTTTCAGAAATTCAATAAAGAAAAGTTTGATCTCGTTGTCTTGGACATCGAGATGCCTGGAAAAAACGGTATCGAGATAGCTGGTCAACTGAGAAAAGATCAACCGGGTTTGAAGATAGTACTCTTGACAGCTTATTCACATTACAGGTACGATATGGCTTCTTGGGCGGCAGATGCTTATGTGGTCAAATCGGCCGATTTGACGGAGCTCAAGCTCAAGATAGAAGAGCTGCTGAAGCTTTGAGGAGGTGTCAGTTTTGTGGACTACAGAGAAACTTTGAATTTGCCCAACACCACCTTCCCAATGCGTGCGAATCTCGTTGAGAAGGAGCCACACATCTTAGAAAGGTGGAAAAAGTTCGATATTTACAGATACATTTTGAAAATGAGGGAAGATCGTCCGACATTCATCTTGCACGATGGACCTCCCTACGCCAACGGCGCCATACACATAGGAACAGCCATGAACAAGGTTTTGAAAGACATGGTCATTCGGTACAAAACGCTGCGTGGTTTTCGAACCCCGTACGTGCCGGGGTGGGACACGCACGGTTTACCGATCGAGCATCGAGTGACGAGCATGTTGAAAGAGAAAGCGGAAAGCATGTCCCCACAAGAGATAAGGCGCGAATGTGAAAAATTCGCGAGGGAGCAAATAGAGATTCAAAAAAGTCAGTTCCAACGACTCGGCGTCATAGGTGACTGGGACAATTACTACGCAACGCTCGATCCGGAATACGAATACAGGGTGTACACGATCTTTGAAAAGTTCGTCGAAGAGGGGTACGTCTACAGGGAGAAAAAGCCTGTTCTGTGGTGTGTGACGTGTGGCACTGCTCTGGCTCAAGCTGAGATAGAATATCGCGATCACGTTTCTCCTTCGATCTACGTGAAGTTCAAAATGAAAGATGCGGATGAGTACATAGTCATCTGGACGACCACGCCGTGGACGCTCCCGGGTAACACGGGTATAGCCGTGCATCCAAACGAGAACTACGTGAGATTGAAAGTTGACCACGAAGTTTGGATAGTCGCTGAGAGATTGTTGGATCAATTCACGAAACAACTGAATTTGAACGATTACGACGTGATCGATAGTTTCAGTGGTCGATCGCTCGAGGGCAGGATCGCCCTCAATCCCCTGTTTGGGAGAGATTCAAAGATCATACTCGCAGATTTCGTCGACATGGAGACGGGTACAGGTTGTGTCCACATCGCACCTGGGCACGGTGAAGAAGACTACGATTATGGCTACAAAGTTTATGGACTCGACGTGCTCTCTCCTGTCGATGAAAAAGGTCGTTTCACGGAAGAAGCTGGAAAGTATAAAGGTTTGAACGTCTTCGATGCGAACAAATTGATCATAGAAGATCTCAAAAATGCTGGGGTCCTGTTGCACGCCTCGACGTTGATTCACTCTTATCCACACTGCTGGAGATGTAAAAATCCTGTGATCTTCAGGGCAACAGAGCAGTGGTTCATCTCTATAGATAAAAATGATCTGAGAAAAAGACTTTTAGAACAGATAGAAAAAGTCACATGGATTCCAGAATGGGGTAAGAACAGGATCGCATCGATGATCGAAGAGAGACCCGATTGGTGCATTTCCAGACAGAGAGTGTGGGGTATTCCGATTCCAGCTTTCAGATGTGAATCGTGTGGCCATGTGAATTTGGATGTTGAGTTGATAAAACACTTCGCCCAGATCGTGAGAGAAAAGGGCACGAACGCCTGGTTCGAATTGAGCGAGCAGGATCTCCTACCGAATGGATACGTTTGTAAAAACTGTGGCTCGAGTCACCTCGAAAAGACCAACGATACCCTGGATGTGTGGATAGATTCTGGCGCTTCGTTCGAAGCGGTATTGAACGCAAGGCCTGAGCTCACCTTTCCGGCAGACATGTACCTCGAGGGGAGCGATCAGCATAGAGGTTGGTTCAATTCATCGTTGGTGCTTTCCGTCGTCAAGCACGGTCAGCCACCGTACAGGACGGTCCTGACGCATGGGTTCATCAAGGACGAGGAAGGAAAGAAGATGAGTAAATCGCTCGGCAACGTTGTCGATCCACTCGAGGTGTGTTCCAAGTACGGTGCCGATGTGCTGAGACTGTGGCTCGCGAGCAGCGACTATTTCAACGACATAAGGATCAGTTACAACATCCTCATGCAGCAGGTGGAAGTCTACAAGAAGATCAGAAACACGATCAGATACCTTCTGGGAAACCTTTACGATTTCACACCAAAGGATGTGGTACCTTACGAAAAGCTTTTGCCGATCGATAAGTGGGCTTTAGGAAGGTTGCAGCAAGTGATTGAGACGGTTACAGATGGTTACGAGAACTACGAGATCTCCAAAGTTTACAACACACTCGTGAAGTACTGCTCCGTCGAACTGAGTGCAGTTTATCTGGACATCGTGAAGGATAGGCTGTACGTGGAGAGAAAAGATTCATTGAAGAGAAGGTCTGCCCAGACTGTGTTGAGAGAAATACTTAAGTCCTTGCTGGTGATGCTTTCGCCGATCCTCACTTTTACATGTGAAGAAGCTTATTCGTATTTGTGTGAGGAAGACAGAAAATTCGAAACGATCCATGCAGAGAATTGGCCACAGTACAGAGAAGAGTGGGTGGATCAAAAACTCATGAAAGATTTCGAAAACCTACTCGAAGTGAGAGACGTGGCACTGAAATCTCTCGAGGAAGCTAGACAAGCCGGCATGATAGGTCACTCGTTGGATGCAAAACTCAAGTTGAGGATCGGAGATGAAGAACTGTTGAAACTTCTATATGAGTACAGAGACATTCTGGAGGAATTCTTCATAGTCTCACAGGTGGAGATCGAGAAGTGCGAGGAGAAGATCCAGGTGATCGTAGAGAACGCAGATGGAGAAAAATGTGAAAGATGCTGGAAGTACCATCCGCTCACGAACAAGGATGGTCGCTTTCCTGGAATATGCCCGAGGTGTGTAACTGTACTCGAAGGTGAGAAAGAATGATCGATATCTACAGTTTAGTCTCGGAGGCGTTTTCGAAAGGTGCTTCCGACGTTCATTTGTCGGTGGGCATTCCTCCGATATACAGGATCGATGGCCTTTTGGAGATTCAGAGACAGTACGGAACTGTGAGCGCAAAGGATTTGATCGATGCGGTTCAAAAATTGTTTGAAAAGCTCGGTATACCAAGGAGCGATGATAAGAAGGAAATAGATTTCGCTTTCAGCGTTGAAGACAAAATAAGGGTCAGGGGAAATCTGTACCATGAAAGAAGGAATCCGGCTTTAGCCCTCAGATTGATAACGAGCAAGATCAGGACTTTCAGCGAACTAGGCTTACCCGAAATACTAAAAGATTTCGTTCAGAAAGATTCTGGCTTGATCTTGGTCGCTGGTCCCACTGGCAGCGGTAAATCTACCACGCTCGCAGCCATGATAGATTACATCAACGAGAACTTCCCATACCACATAATCACGATCGAAGATCCCATAGAATACGTTTTCACCAACAAGAAATCCATTATCCACCAGAGAGAACTCGGTCAAGATACCAACAGTTTCTACGATGGACTGAAGTACGCTCTGAGGCAAGATCCAGACGTCATACTCGTCGGTGAAATGAGGGATCTTGAAACCATGGCACTCGCACTCACGGCGGCCGAGACGGGGCACTTGGTGCTGAGCACCATACACACTAACAGTGCGGCGAGTGCCCCAGAGAGAGTCATAGACGTTTTTCCGGCGCATCAGCAGAAACAGATAGCACTCCAAGTTGCCAACACGCTCGTGGCGGTGATATACCAGCGTTTGTTGAGGCGATCCTCTGGAAGAGGTGTTGTCCCCATTTTGGAAATACTCGTTGGAACGACAGCGGTGAAGAACCTCATCAGGGAGAACAAACTTCACCAGATCGAATCGATCATGCAAGCCAGTGCGAAGCAAGGTATGGTTCTATTCGACGATGCTCTCTTGAAAGCTTATTTCGCTGGATTGAT
>CAYXCE010000032.1:0-9372 GCA_964463395.1 uncultured Pseudothermotoga sp. | reverse complement strand
GGCACCCACAAGTCCAAAACCCAAATCCGGTAGCCATGCAGCCAGGATTGGGTCGATGAGCCTTTCTTTACCCATAGCGCTGATCCAGGCTCCAGAACCCTGGTAGAGGACGATCAAAACGAAGGTGATTATGACACCCCAAGATTTACTCTTCAAATTGAACATCAAAGATAAAGGAACTCCCACGAGCGCTATTATGATTGGCCCGAGTGCAACCGAATAGCGAGTATGAAGCTCCACGACCCAAGGGGCTGGATCTATACCAAGTTTTCTGAGTGTGTTGATTCTCTCCATGAGTTCTTCACTCTTCATATCCCTGGGGGTCTTACCAGTTCTCAAAATGGATTCTATGTCTTGTCTCAGATCCAGTTCAACTTTCGAAAAGTTCACATCGAGTCTCAGAAAACCTTCCTTATCCACTCTGTACATGCGTCCATCGTACATGAACCATTTGTTTCCTTCTTTTGTGACGCGACGTGCTGTGATTATTTCTTCCTCGGTGGGATCGTTCCTGAACAGTACCACGTTTTCCAATACACCGTTTTGCCTGTCGTACTTTTTTACGTAGAAATACTGGTTATCGTCCACCTTAGTCAAGACGTTCTCACTGATGAAGACCTCCGGTTTCCTATAAACATATTTTGAGAGTACCTCACTCGCTTTCTGGTTGAACGCCGGTACTACCCTGTCATTCAAGAGATATGCCAAACAACTGAGTATTGTGCCAAGCAAAAGGAATGGAACGATCAATACTTTCAACGAAATCCCGTGCACTTGCATAGCCATAAGTTCTCTGTCGTTAGAAAGTTTAGAAAGCACCCAGAACACGGCGAGCAGAATCCCAACGGGTACACCGAGTGCAGTGAAGTAAGGTAGATAATAATACAAAATTCTAAGGAGAACGAAAAAACTCACTCTGTGCCTCACGATCAAGTCCGACAACTGATAGAGTATTTCCACACTGACAAAAACAATGAAACCTCCAAGACCTATCAGGAGAGGCCCCAAGGAAAGTTTGAATAGATATCTAATCAGTATCGCCAAAAAGTACACCTTCCCCTCTTTTGAACAGCTTCATCTGGTCTCTGAAACATTTGTAGCTCACACCAGAAACAGCGAAGAGCACAGATTCCACAACGTTTGTGCAAAGATCAGCGGTCTCTTCTAAATTCTGTGCAACTTCCAAAAGGAAAAGGATGCGTTCCGATTGATCTGGTTTCTCTCTGAGCAAACCTGCCAGTTCTGACCTAACATCTTGAAACATTTCGTCGATCTCTGCATCTTTCGTGCATATTTCAAAAGCTGCTTCAGATTGCATATCCGCAACCACTCCCAATGTTTCTTTGAACAACAAGGCCACGCTCTTCGCCATTCTCACGATGCTTGGATCGATGCTGATGGGCTGCTCTCTGTAGAAGGTTAGAAGAAGCTGAGCTATTCTTCTCACTCTGTCGCCTATCTTTTCGAAGATGTTAGCCACTTCTAGTGCTCCAACTAAAAACCTCAGATTGAATCCCGTCGGTGTGTACAAACCAAGTAGAACCGTCACTTCCTCCCTAAGTTCAATTTCCATCGCGTCCAATACATCATCGTCTTCAACCACTTGTCTGGCTAAGACTGGTTGTCTGGTTTCCATTGACTCGATCGTATGGATCAACATTTTTTCGGTGAACCAACCCATTTTCATCAAGGCTTTTTTGTACTTCTCAACTTTTTGTTCTAGAATCCATTTCAAACTTCACTCACACCCTTTCCATAACCTACTTTGTTCCTCAATACAGAAAAGAAATCGTAATGAACTGGCCTGAGCAATGAGAAACTCCTGCTGGACTTTTCAATCGATACTTCCATTCCGAGCCCAACGCATACTCCATCGACAATCAGTTCAGATTCAAATTGACTTGCAATGTGAATTTTTCTATCAGCAGGAATCACTATACTCCGATTTTGAAGAGAGTATGGAGCTACCGGCATCAATTGAACAACGTCACAACTTGGAAGCACTATGGCACCACCGAGTGAAAGATTGTACGCCGTCGATCCTGTGGGAGTGGACGCCAAGATACCATCGGCAAAGAAGATCAAATCACTGCAACCATTTATGGAAACTTTGAATTCACTCATGGGTTTAGCTTTTGCACGGAAAATAACATCGTTAACTGCCTCGAATTCTCTCCCATTGGCCATGATTTTCAACATCCATCTGTTTTCAGCAACAATTTTTCCATCCCTGAGATCCTGTAGGAATTGTCCGGCTTCCTCAATCCTGTACGGGGTCAGAAAACCAATTCTTCCTGCTTTGAAACCAACTATCGGTACAGAAACACATTTCACAGCTCTTAGAACTGTACCATCACCACCCACCACGAGCGCAAAATCGCATTCTTCATTCACTGGCTGGCAGAGCAGCTCTCGCATATCGACAACATGTAGTTGTTGCTTTACTTGCTCGTAGAGCTCCACTGATTCTCTTTCTCTCCCAGATTTGTATACAATAACGCACCTGTAGTTCAACGTAATCTCACCGCCAGATCAAAAAGGGTTCTAACAACAAAGTTATCGAGAAAAATCAACACTAAAACAGCTATCATAGGTGATATATCAACCGGTCCGATCGGTGGTAACAGCTTCCGGAATGGTTTGAGGATGATACCCGCAACACCATCAATGAACTGCCTGAACAGGGAATATCTGAAAGGAGTCAACCAACTCAGAATAGCGGAAAGAATCACCGCAAAAAGTTCTATATATATGAAAATCTGTAGAACTTTTGCTATCGCATACAACAGGTTCGAAAGTACAAACATGCGTTACCCTCCTTGCAATACAGCTCTACCGATTCGAACCATCGTGGCGCCTTCCTCGATTGCTACTTCATAATCGTTGGTCATACCCATGGAAAGATGTACTAATTTTGGCCACTCTTTAGACAGTTCATCTCTCAATTCTCTAAGTCTTCTGAAGACCCAACGGACCTGTTGTGGATCTTCGACGAAAGGAGCCATAGTCATCAAACCAACGATCTCGATTGCCCTGTACTTTCGTGATGAATCCAACAAATCATGAACTTTCTCTGGCTTAACACCCGCTTTGCTTTCCTCACCCGATACGTTGACCTCTATGAGAATCTTTTGAATCTTGTTCAGCTTTAACGCCATTTTATCTATCTCAGCGATTTCTTGCTCTCTGAACACTGAATGGATATACTCACACCTTGGGACGATGTACTTGATTTTGTTTGTTTGAATCCTTCCAACGAAGTGCCAAACAATTTCTGGTGCTACATTATACTTTTTCACCAATTGTTGGGCGTAATTCTCTGCGAGATCCGTGACACCGAGTTCACTCAAAAGTTTCACCTGCTCTAAGCTGGCTTCCTTAACTACTACGATTAGCCTCACGGATTCTGGTTCACGCCCCGCTCTGATTGCAGCTCGGTGTATCTTTTCTTTCACGCTCTGAAGATTCTGTAACAAACCCATCGAAGAGACCACCCCTCAATTTTGACCCATAACCGAGATGACGGTACGCAATGTCTGTGACAATTCTGCCACGGGGAGTCCTCACCAGCAATCCTGAACGGAGCAGATATGGTTCATAAACTTCTTTGAGTGTGTCGATTTCAAAGTTCAAAGTTGCTGCGAGTGCTTCTAAACCGACAGGTCCTCCATCGTATATCTCAATGATCGTACGGAGTATCTTTCGATCTACTCCATCAAGCCCGAGCGAGTCTATCTCAAGTATGTCCATGGTTTTCAGGACGATGGACTCGGTTATCACTTTGCCTCCGCGCACCGTTGCAACATCTCTGACTCTTTTCAAAAGTCTTAAAGCGGTACGTGGCGTTCCTCTCGAACGCTGAGCGATTAATTCGGCTGCCTTCTCTTCGATAGGCACATCGAGCAATTCACAGGCCCTCTTGATTATCAGTTTTAAATCATCTACAGTGTAGAAATCGAGCTCAAATATCATGCCGAACCTGTTTCTCAAAGGAGGGCTGAGCAATCCACTTCTCGTAGTTGCACCTATCAAGGTGAAAGGTTTGAGTCTGATTCTAACAGATCTTGCTGTTGGGCCTTTGCCTATCATAACATCTACCTGAAAATCCTCCAGAGCAGAATAAAGAACTTCTTCCGCTGTTTTGTTCATTCTGTGAATCTCGTCTATGAACAGCACATCACCCTCTTCCAAACTCGACAATATCGCTGCAAGTTCCCCACTTCGTTCTATCACAGGTCCACTTGTAACGTATATATTCCTCTTCATCTCCTTGGCTATCACGTGTGCGAGCGTTGTCTTTCCAAGTCCTGGAGGCCCAGCAAGCAAAACATGGTCCAAAGGCTCTGATCGCATCTTTGCGGCTTGCAAGGCTATTTTCAACTTCTTTTTCACCTCATCTTGACCAACGTATTCGTCTAGACTGTTCGGTCTCAGGTTCAAAAGAGGTTCAACTTCTTTCATCATGGGTACACCCTGTAGAGTGTTCTTGCAAATGGAATGGCTTCCCTTATGTGTTCCAGACCACAAATCCAAGCCACAGTACGTTCAACTCCAAGTCCAAATCCACTGTGAGGCACACTCCCCCATTTTCTCAAATCTAGGTACCATTGGTATTTCTCAACGGGAAGGTTGAATTCCTGAAGCCTTTCCACCAAGAGGTCGTAATCATGTATCCTTTGAGAACCCCCGATGATCTCCCCATAACCCTCTGGCGCAAGCAGATCCGCACACAAGACCACTTCAGGTCTGCGGGGATCAGGCTGCATATAGAACGCCTTCGCTTTCCTGGGATAGTGTGTCACAAAAACAGGCTTTTCGAACTGAGAAGCTATCATTGTTTCTTCATCGCCACCAAAATCATCTCCCCATTCAATATCGACACCCTTAGACCGCAAGAACTTGACCGCCTCATCGTAAGTTATTCTTTCAAAAGGCGGCGCTACCTTCTCCAACTTGGAGAGATCTCTATTGAGAGCGAGTAAATGTTGTGAAGCGTTCTCGAGAACGTATTTCACCACGTAAGATACTAGTTCTTCCTGCAACCTCAAGTTGTCCTCGTGCTCATAGTAGGCCACTTCCGCCTCGTGCATCCAGAATTCTATTAGATGTCTTCTCGTCTTGGATTTCTCAGCTCTGAAAGTCGGACCAAGGTTGTAAACTTTTCCAAAAGCCAAGCACGCTGCTTCTAAATAGAGTTGACCTGTCTGGGTCAGATAGACCTTACCGTAGTCAAAATAATCGAGTTCGAACAGATTGCCCGCTGTCTCACCTATCGAACCTGTGAAAATGGGGGTGTCAATGAGGACGAAGTTTCTCTCCTTGTAAAACTTTCTTATAGCCCATATGATCGCATCACGAACACGAAGTATGTGGAACTGTCTTCTAGATCGCAGCCACAGATGTCTATAACCCATGAGAAAATCTATGCCGTGCTCCTTTTTGGATATAGGATAAGGCTCCTCTGGTATCTGAATAGGAACAACATCCGTTGCGAGCACCTCTACACCAAACGGTGATCTTTTGTCTTCCTTCACCAGTCCTCTAACGATAACGCTCGATTCGATTCGAAGTTTGCTGGCTCTCTCGAACACCTCAGCTGGTACCGTCGAGCTTTCAACAACAACTTGTACAAAACCCGTACCATCCCTGAACTGAACGAAATGGATCTTCCCACTGGAGCGCACGTTCCACACCCATCCACGTAACTCGACAATCTCATTGATATGTTCCTTCAATTCTTCCACATAGACCCACTTCACTATCCAAACCTCCTTTTGTCACACATCAATTAAAATCATACCATCTGTTCAAAAGCTTGAACGCGCATATTCTGTGTGTTATAATCCATCAGGAAGGCGACGTAGCCAAGCGGTTAAGGCGGGGGTCTGCAAAATCCCTATGCGTGGGTTCGAATCCCACCGTCGCCTCCAGGGGGAGGGTTTTCCCTCCCTTTTTGCTCGACCTTCCTCAGAGGTGGTTCTCATGGATGTGAAGCGCATAGACAGATACATCTTCAGCGTGAAGGGAAGGAATGTTGATGCCCTTGTTTTTACGGACCAGGAAACCATCAACGATCCTGAATTCAAAGAAGCGTTGCAACAGATCGTCAATGTTACCTACATGCCCGGCATAGTTGCCGCACTGGCGATGCCAGATATACACTGGGGTTACGGCTTTCCCATAGGTGGCGTGGGAGTTTTCGATGCAAAGAGCGGTGTGATATCACCAGGTGGAATCGGTTTCGATATAAACTGTGGTGTTCGATTGATGCTCACATCTTTGACTTTCGATCAAGTTAAACCACATTTGCGCAGATTAGTTGAGACGATTTACGAGGCTGTACCAGTGGGTGTTGGTGCGAGCGGGGCTGTAAAAGTCACTGAGAAAACACTGCAACGAGTCTGCGTTGAGGGAGCCCATTGGGCCGTTGAGAATGGGTACGGGCTCAAAGAAGATCTCGAAAGAATAGAAGATTCTGGTAAGCTTTCCCCTGCAAATCCTGAGCACGTTTCTTCGAAGGCTATTGAACGTGGTTTGGATGAACTCAGTACACTCGGTGCAGGCAACCATTTCATAGAGATACAGAAAGTTGAAAAGATTTTTGATCCGAAAGTTGCGGAAGTTTTCGGTATCTTTGAAGATCAGATCGCAATTTCTGTCCACTGTGGAAGCAGGGGATTCGGTCATCAAATCGCCACGGATTACATACAGATCATGCGAGACAAACTGGCTCAACACAACAAAGACTTGCCGGACAAGCAACTCATAAACGCTCCATTTGATCACCCCGTGGGTCAACAATACTTCAGTGCTATGAACTGCGCTGCAAATTACGCCTTTGCCAATAGGCAGATGATAGGTCATATGGTTCGAACAGCCTTCATGAAAATTTTCCCCACAGCGAGGATATGGCTCCTGTACGATGTTGCACACAACATAGCAAAAGTCGAGGTATACAACGGAAAGAAACTGGTCATTCACAGGAAAGGAGCAACGAGATCGCTCGGAGCCGATAATCCCTTGCTCCAAGATTTATACAGGAAGGTGGGACAACCCGTTCTCATCCCCGGAAGCATGGGAAGTGCGTCTTATGTACTGGTTGGAACGAAAAAGGCCGAGGAAATATCTTATGGCAGTACAGCGCACGGTGCAGGA
The DNA here is from genome assembly GCA_964463395.1 of uncultured Pseudothermotoga sp. GTDB lineage: Bacteria > Thermotogota > Thermotogae > Thermotogales > DSM-5069 > Pseudothermotoga_A. The sequence goes on along the minus strand of CAYXCE010000032.1, from coordinate 2,217 downwards.
AGGATGGTGGGCCGCCGAGCAGCATTGCGAAGCCTGAGTTATGAACAGGTCATGAGAGAATTGAAGGAAAAAGGTATCGAAGTGATGAGCAAGGGTAAAAAAACACTCGTCGAAGAAGCGCCTGAAACCTACAAAGATGTAGACCGTGTGGTGGAAATCGTCGATCAGGTCGGAATAAGCAAGAAGGTAGCAAGGCTCATTCCATTGGGCGTGGTTAAGGGATGAAGCTTTATCTCAACCTGGAAGGAGTTGGATCAACTCTTTATGCCTTGTTAACGCAAGGTGCTGTTTTCACTGGGTTGGCACTTGCCTTTGGACTCGACGAATTTCTCATCGGTTTGACAGCATCTTTTCCAATGATCGCACAGGTTTTTCAGATCTTCTCGCCAATGGTTGTGGAAAAAATTCCGCAACGTAGAACTTTGGTGAACCTTTTCAATATTTTAGCGCGTACTCCCTGGGCTATCTTGATTCTACTACTCGTTTTCAAGGAAAGAAACCCTATAGTTTTCGTTTCGATCTTCGCGCTTTCTCAGATTTTTGGAACACTCGCTGGCAATGCTTGGACTTCGTTAGTGAGAGATCTCATCCCAGAATCAGAAAGAGGAGATTTCTTTGGTAGAAGAAACGTTTACATATCCTTGACTTCTCTCGTATTCTTCTACATCTACTCACTACTGATAGATCAGCTGAAGGATCCTGTAGGTTATCAACTATCGATAGCCATTGGAATGCTTGGCACGTTGATCTCCTTTTGGTCAATGTTGAAAGTTCCGGAAGCTCCATTGAAAAGTTCAGGGGCACGGGCTGAAGTGAGGTTCGTTTTTCAGGATAAAAACTTCATGAAATTGTGTATCTTCTATTTCGTCTGGAACGTGGTCATCGCTTTCACATCACCTTTCTTCACTTACCACTTGTTGAAAAATTTGCACGTTCCGTTCTCGTACATAGGTGTGACAGGTGTACTGAGTAGCATTGTTGCCATGGTCTTCTACTTCGCGTGGGGAAAACTCTCCGACAAACTCGGTCACAAGTCGATAGCGATGGTTGGTGTCTTCATAGTCAGCTTTCTTCCAACCATGTGGTTCTTCATGAACAACTTCACGTACAGGTATTTGATGATAATAGATGCAGTTATAACTGGTATTGGATGGTCAGCGATAAACCTTTCGTTCTTGACGCTTCCTATGGAAGTAGCACAGAGCTCTTCAGCTGCATATTTCGCAACCTATTCTGCTTTCGGAGGCGTAGGAGGCCTCGTTGGTGCGTTGATCGGTGGTGTAACTGCGAAATTACTATCGAACGTTCATCTTGGTTCGGACAGCTTTCCAATCTATGGGCTACAACTCATGTTCCTCGTTTCGGGTCTGCTTAGGGCATTCACCCTGAGGTTACTTGGGAAAGTTAAGGCGAGACGCTATGTTCCCTTAAGAACCCTCATCACCAGCGCATTGTTCCTTCCACGAGACAACGCGTCATTGAGGACGAACTATTCAAACGCCTACGAGATCTTGAAGGTCGTCAAGAAGAAACTTGAAGAGAAAGAAGAGGAGGGCGGAAAAACTTGGCGCGTGAAACGATGGTGGTGAAGGAAATACTCAACGACAAGATCGTTCTGGAAAAAGATAGAACTTCTATGTGTGGTAAATGTCCGGCGAACATGTTTTGCACCGGAGAAAATCAAAGAATGCACCTCACTGTAGATAAAGTTGACCTCAACTTGAACGAAGGTGACATCGTGTTGGTTGAAACACCAGCGGTGAGTGCAACAAAAACAGCTTTCATCGTCTACACGATACCAACGATACTTTTCATAGTTATGGTAGCCGTAACCACTGGGAGATTCGGCGAACTCAGCGCGTTTCTGCTGGGCCTTTTAAGTGTCGCTGTCTATTTCGGTGCCCTCAAAATTTACGATAAACGTTTCAAAAAGAAATTCAAACCGATAGTGCTTGGAATCATCGAGACTGCAAAGCGAGCAGATCCATCAGATGGCGCTTCTCTTCAGAAATGATCTTTTTTATGGTTTCTCTCTCGTTCCCAGCGTAGGGCAAGAGTTCTGAATAGAAAATGATACTGTCTTTCTCAACTTCTACGGCAAGGTTCAACGCCTCTTCGAAACTCACTTGCTTCATTCGTTCTACCGTCGGGAATATCAGCATGCCTGCGTAGCTTTTGAGATACCCTGCCACTTCTTCAGAAACCCAATTGTCCATG
>CAYXCE010000031.1:0-9416 GCA_964463395.1 uncultured Pseudothermotoga sp. | reverse complement strand
TTCTCGATCATTCTGAGCTCATCCCTCAACCACTGTATGGCCGCACCGGCGATGAAGACGCTGCCCTCCAACGCGTAGGAAACTTCATCATCGATTTTCCAGGCTACCGTGGTGAGGAGTCCCGATCTCGAAAGCACAGGTTTTTCACCGATGTTCATGAGTATGAAACATCCAGTACCGTAAGTGTTCTTCACCATACCTGTATGGACGCACATCTGACCGAACAAGGCAGCTTGCTGATCACCGACATCCGCAGATATGGCTATCTCAACGCCGAAGATGTCTTTGTCAGTATAGCCGTACACACAACTCGATGGTAAAACTTCAGGCAAGATAGAACGTGGTACACCAAAAATCTCCAAAAGCTCTTCGTCCCAAGTGAGCGTGTTTATGTTGAACAACATCGTTCTGGACGCGTTGGATACATCCGTCGCGTGCACCTTTCCACCTGTTAGGTTCCAGATGAGCCAGCTGTCGACCGTACCGAAGGCCAACTCTCCTCGCTTCGCCCTTTCAAAGGCCCCAGGTACGTTCTGGAGGATCCATTGAAGCTTGGTCGCAGAGAAATAAGCATCGATCACCAATCCCGTTTTTCTCTTTATCAATTCTTCCAAGCCCTTCGCTTTCAGTTGGTCGCAGATCTCCGATGTTCTTCTACACTGCCAGACTATGGCGTTGTGAATCGGTTTGCCAGTTCTTCTATCCCACACGATCGTGGTTTCTCTCTGGTTCGTGATGCCTATAGCGACGATTTGACTCGGCTCGATGTTCATCGTGCGCAGCAACTTTTTCGCAACGCTCAGTTGAGATTCGAGTATGTCGTAAGGATCGTGTTCTACCCAACCGGGCTTGGGATAGATCTGTGGGAACTCCTGGTTCACCATGCCGACCACGTTGCCGTTCGAATCGAAGAGTATCGCGCGCGAACTCGTCGTACCCTGATCGAGCGCCAGAACGTAGCGCTGCGTCATCCACCACACCCCCATCGATGAATCAAAAAAGACCACACCCCAAAGGGGCATGGTCTTCTCCTCATCTCCTCCACACCGTTCTTATTTTATATCACGATCCTTTATCGATCATACGTCAAAAGTAACGAAGTTCGCATTTTCCGTCCACGGAAGGTCAGTATAATAGAGTTGGAGTTTTTGGAGATCTTTTCCACAGGGAGTGTTAAGAATGGGTTGGATCGTGGGTAAAAAGGAACAGGAGATCGTCAATCTCGTGCGGGAGCACCTCGACAGGATCAGCGAAACTTTGGCTAGTTTGTCGAACCTGCTCGAAGCTTATTTATCTCAGCAGTTCGATCGCATCAGTGAGTTGGCAGAGGAAGTTCGAAGGTTGGAACACGAGGCTGACGTCGTGAGGAGACAAGTCGAGAACATCATGTACGGCGGGGCGTTCTTACCGAACTTCAGAGGGGATTTGCTCGGGATCATCGAGGCGGCGGATAAGGTGGCGAACAAAGCCGAATACGTCGCCGACGTGCTCGAAATTGAGAAGCCTTACATTCCTCTATCTCTGCACACCGATATCAGAAGACTGCTCGACATGAGTGTGGAGACTTACAACGCTTTGAAGATGTCCATAAACTACCTCTTCGAAGATCTGGATCAGGTTGTCGATTACGTCAAGAAAACGGAGGAGAGAGAGCACGACGTGGACGGTATCGAGAGGGGGCTGTTGAGGCAGATATTCGCAATATCCGACATTTCTCAAGGCCAAAAGATGCATCTGAAAGATCTGGTGAGGAACATCGCAGACATCGCCGATAGGGCTGAAGACTGTTCCGACAGGGTTCAGATCGTTTCGCTCAAGAGGAGGGTGTAGTTTGGGAAAGATCGGCGAGGAATTCGAAAGACTCGTTCAGACCATGGAGATACTCCGTTCTGAACGTGGGTGTGAATGGGACAAAAGTCAAACTCACGATTCACTGAAACCCTACATGGTCGAAGAAGCTTACGAGCTTCTGGATGCCATCGATCAAAAGAACGACGCCAAGTTGAAAGAAGAGCTCGGTGACGTTCTGCTGCAGGTGATCTTTCATTCCCAAATAGCCAAAGAACGCAGCGCGTTCGGTGTTTTCGATGTAATCCACACGTTGAACGAAAAGCTTGTCAGGCGCCATCCGCACGTTTTCGGTGACAGTCCAGGTTATTCCTACGAGCAGTGGGAGAGGATCAAGTCCCAAGAAAAAGGTGAGAAGAAAGTTTCGGCCATCGGCGAACTCAACAAGGCTTTACCGGCACTGAGCCTCGCCAGGAGGATACAAGAAAATGCTGCGGCGGTTGGTTTCGATTGGCCCGATGTGTCGGGTGCTCTGGAGAAGGTCAAAGAGGAAGTCAAAGAATTAGAAGAAGCCCTTCAAGAAGGAAATTCGAAGCGTGTGGAAGAAGAACTCGGAGATCTGCTCTTCGCGGTGGTCAACATTGCGAGGTTTTCCAGTATTGATCCAGAAGTGGCATTGCGTAGGGCCACAGAGAAGTTCGCATCCAGGTTCAGAATGGTTGAAAATTTTGCGAAAGAGCGTGGGCTCGAGTTGAACAGATTGAGCTTGGAACAACTCGACGCTCTGTGGGAAGAAGCGAAGGGAGGAGAGTAGTGTGAGAAAGCTGTTCTTAGTGGTCATGGCATTGCTGAGCCTCATCATCTTTGCTCAGGAAACATCCAAAACGTTGGTGGCAGAAATCAACGGCAGGCCCGTCACACAGGAAGAACTCGACAGGGAAGCAAATTTGAACAGGTTGTTGTTGCAATTACAATCGATCGACGAGAGGTTCTACGAAGTGCTCACCACCACACCGGAAGGTCTCGCGTTGTTACAGCGCTATAAGAGAGAAGTGCTCAACAATCTGATCGATCAGATTTTGATAGTCCAAATCGGTGAGAAGATGGGAATTTCTGTATCCAAGGACACGATAGAAAAGATGGTTTCGGACGAGCTGAACAGAACGCTCTCTCAGTACAACATGACGGAGAGCGATCTGGACTGGTATCTCAAAACGGCCAATCTTGGAGACCTCGAGACCTTCAAAAATAGACTCAGATGGATCTTCACGGTGCAGCAGACGCTCCAACAAATACAACAGAAGGTGACCGCCAACGCAACGGTGACGGACGAAGAGGTGGAGAAATTTTACGAGGAAAACAAGGACTTCTTCGCGGTGGAAGAGTCTGCCAAATTGCTCAGGATCATCGTCGAAACACAAGAGCAGGCGAACAAAGTGCTCGAAAGACTGAGAGCCGGAGAAGATTTCTCCAAGGTTGCGAGTGAAGTTTCCATCGATCCACTGACGAAAGGCAAAGCGGGAGATCTGGGATGGGTTGAGCGCTACAGTGGCTTGATCGCACAAGATGTCGAAGAGAAGATTTTCGCAAGTCCAGCCGGTGCGATACTCGGTCCGATGAAGACGAGCGGTGGCTGGGAAATCTATCGAATTCTCGAGAAACGGCCCAAAGGTTATCAACCGATCGAAGAAGTGGCGACGGACATAAGGAATTATCTATCGCAGAGCAAGATGAATGAACTTTGGCAAAAGTGGATCTATGAAGAGTTCTTGAAGTTCAAACAGACCAGCGATATAAAGGTCTATCTGCTCACAGAACCACAGCAGGGAGGAACACAACAACAATGACGCTCAAAACCATAACGATGCACTGGACCGGTGATTCACTCATACTCGTCGATCAGAGAAAGCTACCACACGTCGTTGAGAACGTCGTGTGTAGAACTTTTGAAGAAGTCGCTCAGGCGATCAAAGAGATGGTCGTTCGCGGCGCCCCCGCCATAGGCGCCGCGGCGGCCTTCGGCTATGTACTCGGAGCCAAGCAGTTCTCTCAACTGAAGGGTGAAGAATTGCTCGAAGCCATGCGCAAGGTTCACGACACCATCGCCAGCACGCGCCCGACGGCCGTCAACCTATTCTGGGCGCTCAGAAGGATGCACGAAAAGTTCCTATCTTGTCAAAACGGAGATTTCATGAACGCGTTGGAAGAAGAGGCTTTGAAGATCGCCCAGGAGGATATACAGACCAACAGGGCCATAGGCAGACACGGTCAAACACTCTTGAAAGACGGAGACACCGTTCTGACGCACTGCAACGCTGGAGCTTTGGCGACTGTCGATTACGGTACGGCGCTCGGTGTCATACGTGCCGCCGTGGAGAACGGTAAGAGATTGAGAGTCTACGTCGATGAAACGAGACCATACCTGCAAGGAGCACGCCTCACTGCGTGGGAAATGGTCCAACTCGGTGTTGAAACGATCCTCATCTGTGACAACATGGCAGGGTGGGTGATGAAGCAAGGGAAGATCAACGCGGTCATCGTCGGTGCCGACAGAATCGCCGCCAACGGTGATGTGGCGAACAAGATAGGCACCTACACGCTCGCCGTGCTCGCCAAGAGGCACAACGTACCTTTCTACGTGGCCGCTCCAACCTCGACGATAGATCTCAGTATCGAAGATGGCTCAAAGATACCCATCGAGGAACGTTCACATAGAGAGGTGACGCACGTCGGTGACGTGAGGATCGCCGCTGAAGGTGTGAAGGTGTACAACCCCGCTTTCGACGTGACAGAACATGAACTCGTTAGTGCGATCATCACCGAGAAAGGCATCGTGCGACCTCCATACAGTGTGAATCTGAGGAAAATGATGGGGGTTGAAGGTTGAGGATAAATCCTTTGGAAGATGGCAACATCAAGAGTCATCACGTGAAAAACAAGAAGGTCTCTAAGAGCAAACTCTCCACTCGATCGAGCCAAGAAACTGGCTTTCTCGATGTGCTCGAAGAGGTTGAGGAAGAGACTTACAACCAATTGCTCGAAAAAGCCATAAGGACCGTCGTGGACACGGGCAACGAGTTGATAAGATCTCCAACTCAGGAGAATTTCAAAAGATATCGTGAGAGCGTTAAACAGTTCATCCAGCTCGTCGAAAAGAAGCTCTACAGGATAGAAAAAAACATCGGTGTGGATCTGCACGTGGTGGCCAGACAGATCGACGAAAAATTGAGCGAGATAGCAGCAGCTTTATTACAAGCTGAGAGCGGCGCGATAAAACTTTCAGCGAAGATCGAAGAGATCTACGGTCTGTTGATAAACATCTACAGGTGATGAAGTTGGAAGAGATCTTCGAGCGTCTAAAGCTTTTTCTCGAAAGAAATGTCGGAAGCTCTGTATGTGTCAGATCGCGCGACGATAGCCTGTTGAGTCGCGTTCAAGGCGTCGTTGCCCAGCTGACGAAAGAGTACTTGATCTTCGAAGAACCCTCCATAGACGATGTACGACAGACAGAACAGTTCCTGTTCACGGCGCCCGCTGACGGTGTGAAGGTGGCGGTGCTCCACAGGTTCGAACGTTCTTCCATCGAAGCGATCAACGCATTCTTGAAGACGCTCGAAGAACCTCCTGTACACGGCTTGATCGTTCTGACCTGCGTGAAATTCCGTGATTTGCCCCAGACTGTTCGTAGCAGGGTGAAGGTGTTCGATCTGCTCGTGCCTGCAGACTTTTACAATGGTCTGAGAGAAAAGATTCCGATTGAACCTGATCTCATAATTTCGCTCTGTAAAGTTGACTTCGATGTGGCCGCATACGTGAAAGAAGACGGAAAGATCGAACAGGTTCAGTTCGAACCTTCTTCTTTCTTCTCCAATCTCAAAGCCGAGAAGTTTGGACCAGAGGAGAAAATTAGAGTTCTACTCATGCTGAACGATCTTTTCAAGCGTTTCATGAACGGCGAGATCGACGACAAGAAGTTCGCTGAGATCTGTACGGTTTTGATCGAGCAATCGAAGAAGATCGATTTGAACCGAGCGTTGTTTCAAATTTCATCGCTGTGCGAGGTGCTCCTCGAACATCACGGTGTGAAGGAACTGTCCATTTATAGATGGTTCGACTCGATCTTGAGGAACAAACTTTTGAACTTCAACGGTCAGCTAACGCTCGTCAATCTACTGATCAAGTTGAGGCGCTCAGCCGAGAGGTGATGGGTATGGACATGACGGCGGTCGTCTACGCTGTGGAACTTTTGCCCAAGGGTAAGATCAATTATTATGCAGACAACGGCGAAGAAATAAAGCCCAACGATCTGGTCCTCGTCATGACTGAGTTCGGACTCGACGTGGGCCGCGTGATGTTCGGCCCGAAGGAACTCAGTATAGAACAGATAGGTAGTGAGCTGAAACCGATCATCAGAAAACTCACCGAGGAAGATTTGAAACAGCACGAGCAGAATCTCAAAGACGCTGCAGAGGCGCACGAAATATGTAGACAGAAGATCAGAGAGCATGGACTTCCCATGAAACTGCTCCACACCAGATACATGTTCGACAGATCCAGGCTCCTGTTCTACTTCAGCTCAGAAACGCGGGTCGATTTCAGAGAGCTGGTGAAGGACCTGGCACGCATCTTCAAAACCCGAATCGAGCTCAGACAGGTCGGTGTGCGGGACGAACTCAAATTCATGGGGGGCCTCGGTCTGTGTGGGCTTCCCGTGTGTTGCAGTGTCTTTCTGAGAGAGTTCGACAGTGTCACACTGAAGCACGCCAAGGCGCAGCAGTTGATGATCAACACCGCCAAGATATCTGGAGCCTGCAGAAGGTTGCTCTGCTGTCTGACCTACGAGTACGAGTTCTACAAAGAGATGCTCGAGGGTATTCCAGACGAAGGTGAGACGTTCACCTACGAAGGGAAAAACTGTATCGTACAGACCATAGACGTTTTCAAACAGAGGGTGCTCGCCGTTTCGGAGGCCGAGGATGCCATGTTCTATGTACCGTTCTCCTACTTCAGGGGAGGTAGCGAACATGGTGACGCTGGCTAAGTTTCTCATCTTCATCGGTGTCGTACTTTTGGTGACCGGTGTGGTGTTGTACGTCATAGGTCGTTTCACGCCGCTGGGAAGGCTTCCCGGTGATATAGTGATCAAGAGGGAGAGGTTCGTGTTCTACTTTCCCATCATGACGAGTTTGCTTTTGAGCTTAGTCTTGACAGTTCTGTTCTTCATTATCTCGAAGTTTGGAAGATGAATTCAGGAGGGATACGTGTGAGAAAGTTCGACAAAGAAACCATAAGAAAGCTCAAAGAATTGGCACGCATATGTCGTGGCGATGTGCTCAAGATGACTTACGTGGCGAACTCGGGTCATCCGGGTGGGTCCATGTCCTCGATGGAGATCTTCTTGAGCATCTACAGTTTCGCCAACATCGATCCGAAGAACCCATTCGATCCTCTGCGCGACAGGATCGTCATCAGCCACGGTCACACTTCGCCTGGGGTGTATGCGGTCCTTGGACGTCTCGGGTTCGTCGATATAGAACAGGTGCTGGCCGGCTTTCGGCACCACTCGAGCATCTTCGAAGGTCACGTCACGCGCGGTATCCCAGGTGTAGATTGGTCCACCGGCAACCTCGGTCAGGGATTGGCCGCAGGCGTGGGATTCGCCTTGGCTGCGAAGTTGAAAGAGCAAGACTACCATGTGTTCGTCGCCATGAGCGATGCCGAGCAGGCGAAAGGGCAAGTCGCCGAAGCTCGGAGAGTCGCAAAAAAATATGGTCTGTCCAACATAACCGTCGTGATAGATTACAACGATGCCCAGATCTCTGGCCGCGCACGGGACGTCATGCCCGTGAACATAAAAGAGAACTATCTCGCGGACGGTTGGAGGGTCATCGAGGTCGATGGACACGATATAGAACAGCTGCTCTTCGCGTTGAAAGAGGCGGTGGAAGACAAGGTCAATCCGGTCGCGATCGTGGCGCACACGGTCATGGGTAAGGGTGTCTCTTTCATGGAGAACGATGTTTCTTACCACGGCAAACCTCTCACGAAGGAACAGCTCGAAAAGGCGCTCGCAGAACTGGGGATAGAGAACGATGTTGAAAAATACATCCAGCTCAGAAAACAGCTTCCTTTGGTCAAACACGAACCTTTGAAGTTGGAATATCAGATCAAGATCAACGTGCCTGCCGCAAAGACCTACACCGACAAGCTCGACAACCGCAGTGCCTTCGGGAAAGCCCTCTTGGACATCGTGAAGGCCAACAAGAACAGTGAAACGCCCATCGTGGTGGTGGACTGTGACCTCGCGGCCTCCACCAAGACGGACGAGGTGATGAAGCACGTTCCAGACAGGTTCATCCAGATAGGCGTACAGGAACACACGGCAGCCACCGTTTCGGGTGCCATGTCCGCCGACGGCGTCGTGACGTTCTTCGCAGATTTCGGTGTCTTCGGTGTGAGTGAAACTTACAACCAGCACAGGTTGAACGCAATAAACCACACGAATTTGAAAGTTGTCGTTACGCACTGCGGCTTGAACGTGGGTGAAGATGGAAAAACGCACCACGGTTTGGACTACATCTCGGCTCCGGCGAACTGGCTCGGCTATAAAGTGATAGTTCCGGCGGACCCCAACCAGACCGACAGAGTGGTCCGCTACGTCGCATCCGTTTACGGAAACTTTTTGATCGCCATGGGCAGAGCGAAACAGTCTATCATAAAACGCGAGGATGGAAAACCCTTCTTCGGTGAAGATTATGTTTTCGAATATGGAAAGATAGACGTGCTCAGAGAAGGTTCTGAACTGACCCTCGTCGGTTGCGGTGCGATCGTGGAAAACCTGGTCGCTGCGGCCGACAACTTCAAAGGTAAGGTTGCAGTCTTGAACGTCTCTTGTCCGTTCGATCTCGAAGAAACTGTTCTGAGAAAATACTGCGATGGCAAAAAGGTGTTTGTAGTGGAAGATCACGCTGCACCGCTCGGGCTCGCCGCACTGCTCGCCAAATTCATGATGAAGGAAAAAATCTTTCCAACACACTTCGAACAGATAGCGATCGAAGAGCATGCCGTCTCTGGGCCTTACGAATCGCTCTACGAGCTCTACGGTTTGAGCGCCACGAAGATCGCCGAGAAGGTGGCGAAACTTCTGTCATGAAGGAGGACGAAATAAAACGGATCGTCGAGTTCATGGAAAAAATCCAATATCGTTTTTATGATCCAAATTTGCTCTTCACGGCGTTGTGCCACTCTTCGTACGCGCACGAAGAAAAACAGCGTGGAAGGAAGGACATCGAGTCCAACGAGAGGCTAGAATTTTTGGGCGACGCCGTGGTGGATCTTCTGATAGCAGAGCATCTCTACAGACACTACCCAGAATCACCCGAGGGGACCATGTCCAAAGTGAAGGCGGCCGCAGCGAGCGAGGAAGCCTTGGCGCAGATCGCCAGGGACGTGGGATTGAACCGATACATTTTCTTGGGTCACGGTGAAGAACTGAACGCTGGTCGTGAAAGAGATTCCATCCTCTCGGGCGCGCTCGAGGCTTTGGCGGCGGCTCTGTATCTGGACGGTGGTTTCAAGGTCGTGGAAAAGATCTTGATTTCCCATCTTTCTCACTACATTTCTCAGAT
>CAYXCE010000030.1:0-9513 GCA_964463395.1 uncultured Pseudothermotoga sp. | reverse complement strand
CCTCCAGAAAACCCTATAACCGTCACCATGTCGAACTTCGGTTTTATTTCCTTCAGCAAACCAGGTTTTCCAACCGTTGGTGAGATGTTCATAAGGGTCTTCAACGTGTTGACAACGGCGGCTATCAAAGCGTTCACAATGCGAGCGTCCACTCTCGATACCTCCTCATTCCCAGTGTTCAGACACCTTCACATCCACTCTCAATGGTACCAACAATTTTACCACCGTTTCCATGATTTGCTTGATCCTGTCACTGACGAGTTCCACCTCCTCGTTTGGAACCTCCAGGACGAGTTCGTCATGAACTTGGAGTATCATCTTCGTTCTGAGTTTGTTTTCTTTGAGAAAATTGTAAGTGTTTATCATGGCGAGCTTCATTATGTCAGCTGCCGTACCCTGTATCGGGGTGTTGACGGCGATCCTTTCCCCTTCTTGTCTAACAGAAGCGTCAGAAGACCTCAGCTGCGGTACTTCACGCTTTCTCCCGAACATCGTTCTCACATGCCCGTACGTCTTCGCGAAAGATATGACCTTCGTCAAGTAGTCTCTCACACCTGGATAGAGTTCAAAGTATTCCTTTATGAAAGCCTCTGCCTGCCTATAGGAAAGCCCAGTGCGTTGCGACAGGCCGTATGCAGATACACCATATATGATGGAAAAGTTGACCATCTTGCCTATGGCCCTCTGCTGTGGATCGACATCCTCTTCTCTCACACCGAAAATACGCGAAGCGGTGAAAGTGTGGACATCCTTGTCCTTGACGAACGCTTCGATGAGATTTTCGTCTCTGCTCATGTGCGCTAGTACCCTCAGCTCGATTTGAGAGTAATCGGCGCTCACGATTTTCCAACCTGGATTTTGAGGTACGATGGCCTTCCTGATCTCCTTTCCTTCCTCTTGCCTGCTGGGAAGGTTCTGCAAATTAGGATCACTACTGCTCAACCTTCCCGTAGCAGTCCCAGTTTGGTGGAAACTCGTGTGGATGCGGCCCGTTTTGGGGTGAACAAGTTTGGGCAACACGTCCAAATACGTCGATTTCAACTTCTGATACTTTCTGTAAGAAAGGATCAGAGGTACTATGGGATGCTCCTCCACGAGGTCCTCCAGAACATCGGCCCTCGTGGATGGTTCACCGCCCGGTGTCTTACCCTTCGGCTTGATTTTCAACTTTTCGAAAAGCACGTAAGCTGTTTGTTTTGGTGAATTCAAATTGAACACTTCCCCAGCGAGGTCGAAAATCTGTTTCGAAAGCTCATCCATCTTCGCACTGTATCTCATCGACAGGTCCTTGAGATAAGGAACATCGACATAGACGCCGGTCAGTTCCATCTCTGCAAGTACGGGTATCAACGGCATCTCTATCTTTTCCATCAAATCGGTTAATCCTTGCTCGTGCAACTTCACATTCAAAAGCTCGTACAATCTTCTGGTGACGTCTGCGTCTTCGGCAGAATATTTTGTCGCATCCTGAACATCCACATCAGCAAAGGTGACCGCACTGAACAGAGGTGAAGAACTCTTCACCAGATCATCGAAACTCATCATCTTGTAGTTGAGAAATTTCATAGCCAACTCGTCGAGACCGAACTTTTTCTCATCTGGGTTCAACAAGTATGCAGCGATCATGGTATCGAACGTTGGAACGTTCAACCTCAAACCGTGCATCATGAACACCGCGTAATCGTACTTCAAATTTTGTCCAACGATTTTCGTCGCTTTGTCCTCAAGAACCACTTTCAAACCTTTCAAAACTCTCTCCAGCGGCAGATTTGGCCCTCTCTTGTGACCCACAGGAATATAGTAACTGCTCCTATCCGGTAGAGCTATCGATACACCCACCAAATGTGCGTCTAAGGGCATCAACGAATCAGTTTCGGTGTCAATGACAACGTATTGGCTGCTGTGCATACGCTCTAAGAGCTTTACGAATTCTTCTTCTGCTGTAACGGTTCTGTAAGGCGTCTGCTCAGGTTGCTGGCTGTAAAGTCCCAATTCTTTCATTAAACTGGAAAATTCCAACTCTTTGAGGAACTCCAAGAGCTGTTCCTGCTTGAAACCTTTGTATTTCAACTCTTCCCAATCCAAACCGAGCTCTAGGTTTGTCATGAGCGTCACGAGTCGTTTACTCTTGAAAGCGTCTTCCCTGTACTGATAAAGGAGTTTACCGATTTTGCTGTTTTTATCGATCTTCTCATATATCTCTTCCAAACTCCCATAACGGTTGATGAGTTCAACGGCCGTTTTCATGCCGATGCCCTGCACTCCTGGAACGTTATCGACCGCGTCTCCCGCGAGCGCCAGCAGATCCACGATGTATCTCGGCAAAACGAGGAATTTTTCCAGAACCTTTTTTTCGTCGAACACTTCCAGTTCTGATATTCCTTTCACTGGGCGCCAAATTTTTCTCTTGTCATTCACCAGCTGGAGCATATCTTTATCTCCACTGACGATGTGGATTTCTTCGAAAAGCATTTCGCCTTTTTTCGCGAGTGTGGCAATGACGTCGTCCGCCTCGCAACCTTCGTATTCGAGAACTTTCACTCCGAGCGCTTCTATCCCACGCTTTATGTACGGTAACTGTTGCAGCATCGCATCCGGTGCGGAAGGCCTGTGCGCTTTGTACTCGGCAAGCAGTTCGTGTCGGTAAGTCTTCGTCTTTTTGTCCATCGCGAAGCCGGTGTAATCTCCCTCTCTGACCCATTCTTTCAGGAACTTTATCATCATCCTCATCAAACCGTAGGTGGCGTTCGTTGGAACACCACTGCTCGTGCTCAAAGATTGATCGATGGCGTGATATGACCTGAAGGCAAGGCCTGTACCGTCAAAGAGAAACAGTCTTGCCATTTTTCTCGAGCTCCCTCAGCTCTTCCAACACTTCTACTGCTTTTCGAAGATGCGGTATCACTATTGAACCACCAACTATCAGAGCGACGTTGAAGATCTCGAAGAATTCTTCGTCACTCGTTCCGAGCTGGAAGAGCCTTATCATGTGGTAAATTATGCAATCGTTGCACCTCAACACCATCGAAGCCACTAAACCAAGCATCTCCTTGGTTTTGGTGTCCAGAGCCCCTTTCTCATAAACTTGTGCATCGAGGTTCATGAACCGTTTCGTGTGTAGGTTACCCTTCTTTTCTATGAGTTGGTTCAACTTCGCTCTGTAATTGACGAATTCTTCAATCACTCATACCACCGACCTTCATTGGAGAGTCATGCGTGAAAACGATCCAGTCGCATTCTTTTGACATCGCTCTGAGCATTTCCGCAAGACTGTCTTTCTTGTATCCTTTGATATATTCGAAATATTCAATCCTGCTGTAACACACATCACCGGGCATGAAGACCTTACCCATGTTCTCCGTTCGGATCACAAAAGACACATGGTCAGAAGAATGGTAAGGAGTGTGGTGAACCTCCACACAACCAAACAGTAGATCTTTATCTTTCAAAAGATTGACCGTCCTCCAACTTTTCAGGACCATCGTGTAGAATGGACCTGCCACTGCCCCGAAAGATTCATAGTTTCTCTTGAGATGGTTCTCGTGAACGTGGACCGTAGCGTTCTTGAAGAACATCGAACAGAATATGTGATCCATATGTACGTGCGATACCAACAGATCGGTTATCTGATCGGGATGAATGTTCCTCTCAGTCAAGGCGCGTTCCAAAGCTTCCCAAGCAGGAAATCCCCCAGGTTCTATCAAAACTTTTCTTTCATCGTCACTGAGCAGTGAAACCGTGCAATAAGGTGCAAAAACGTGTGGGGGAACTCTGATACTGCCACCTGGAACGAGGATTTCCAGTTTCACACACATCACCCCACAACGAAAGTGAAGAAAGCCAACGCAAGACAATAAGCTGAAAAAGCTTTCAATTTTCCAACGAGAACAACCCTCTTCAAGATGAACAGAGCCATCAAGCTCGTCAGGAAAGAGACGATACCACTCACATGGAAAAGCATGGGTGCCGTGTCCAATTTCAGAACGAATGCACCTGCCAGTACTGGTATCGCCATCAAGAAAGCGTAGTTGACGGCATCTTCTCTCTTAAATCCGAGTATTAAAGCTGCCGAGAGGGCCATTCCACTCCGAGATATTCCTGGAAACACAGCGATGGCTTGGAACAAACCTATCAAGAATGCGTGATGAGCTTTCATCTGCTGCAAATTCTTATCACCGTTTTTCAGTGAAGCCGTTAAGAGCATGAGTGCCGTGATGGAAAAAAAGATGGGCAGAAGAGCAACATTCGAAAACGCTTTTTCCAGCTGATCTTCGAAAAAGAATCCAACCAGAGCCGCCGGAAGAGTCGAGATGATCAGATTGATCAGTATTTTCCAGTTCTTCAGAACTTTGAAAAGGATACGATGAACAAACAAAACAACGGCGAGTAAACTGGCAGCGTGCAACACGACCACCGTTTCAAGACCAAGATTCGCTCTCAATAGCCAGGAGAGCAACAGAATGTGTCCCGAACTCGATACAGGTAGAAACTCAGTTGCACCCTGTGTGGCGGCCAAGAAGAGTAGTTTCAGAAACCTTCCTCCTTAACGAGCTTTGTGAACTCTATCCCCCGTTCTTTTAAGAGCTTTTCGATCTGTTTCGGTTCGCTGGCATCCACCTTTATCGATAAGCTTCGAAAGCCGTCCCGTCTGATGGTGTTTACCGAAAGAACGTTCACTCCGTTCAGTGCGAAAACATCCAATACTTTCTTGAGCTCACCGGGTTTGTCCTGAAGGACCATGAGTACGCGTACTCCTGGTTCGTCCATCGCAGTGATCGCAACGAAAGCCTCAAGTACTTCGGTCAACGTCACCACACCTTTGACTCTCATCTCATCGTCGACGACTGCCAAACAACTTTCGTGCGATTCTCTGAAGGTCAGTGCAGCTTCTTCAATGTAACTTTCCTCATGCACGTAGAAATCTGGAAAGGAAACGTAATCTCCAACACTGTCTTCAAGATCGGCGTTGGCGATGCTACTCTTGTAAACCAAACCTGCAAATCTTCCTTCTTCATCAACTGTTACGCAATAATCTGTTTTGTACTTTCTCATTTGGCTCAAAGCTTCTTGTACACTCGCTCCAATACTTATGGATGGAAAGTCACTGTTCATCCAGTTCTTAACGAACAAGCCAACCGCCCCCAAGTTTTTGGAAAGATTTTCCATCTTCCACTAAGATCATTCTATCATTATTCTTGTAATAGTAGTAATAATAATAGCGGTGGTAAATTTGTTAACGCAACTTTTGCGCTAACGAAGATTGCCTTCTAAAGATAAAAACCGAATGAAGCTCGGTGGTAAATTGCGTGGTAAGTTGCGTGGTAAGTTTTACGGGGTGTTTGGTAAATTCGAATGGAAATCCGCTCCAATCGATGATTTCTTTGGTGGTAAATTTCTAAGAAGCTCTTGGCAAGCTGATGAGAAGATATCAGACTGTGCATATCTGATTTTCCGCGGTTGTTTCTAATCCTCTTTCCAAGGCAATTTTGAGCAATCTACCACTCGATAAGTCCCTTGCCGAAAGATTTTTCGAGCAAATTTACCGTTTTTCCACATTTGTAGTGAATAACTTACCACACAATATGTAGTAGATGCAGGGTAGACGTACCCCGGGGCACGTTGTGGTAAAATTTATGCGAAAAATGTTCTCCCAAGGTGGTGAACGTTCGTGGCCAAAGTCATCGTTGTCACATCGGGTAAAGGTGGTGTGGGTAAGACCACAGTAACGGCCAATCTCGGTTGTACCCTTGCGAAGCTCGGTGACAAGGTCTGTGTGATAGATGCAGACATAGGTTTGAAGAATCTCGATGTGGTGTTAGGCTTGGAGAACAGGGTTGTGCATACGTTGCTCGATGTGGTGAACGGGAAGGTGAGTGCTCAAGAAGCTCTGGTGAAACACAAGCAACAGCGCAATCTTTACCTTTTAGCCACCTCGCAGGTTGCGACCAAAGAGATGGTCTCGCCTGAAGATATGAAAGCAATCGTGAAGGCCCTACACCCATTGTTCGACTACATCCTCATAGATTCCCCGGCAGGAATAGAGAGAGGTTTCAGAAACGCCGTTGCACCAGCGGAACTCGCATTGATAGTCACCACTCCGGAACTTCCTGCACTCTCTGATGCCGACAGAGTCGTGGGTTTGCTCGAGAATTTCGGTTTCGACGAGAAGTCCATGAAGGTCATACTGAACAGGTTCAAACCCAAGATGGTCAAGGCTGGAGAAATGCTAACCGAGCAAGACGTTGCGAGTACACTGGCTTTAGAAATAATCGGTGTGGTGCCGGACTGTGAAGATGTGATAATCGCCACGAACAAGGGTATTCCGGTGGTGCTGAACGGAGATCTGAATGTGACAAAAGTTTTCGAAAACATCGCCAGGCGCCTCAAGGGGGAAACTGTACCGTTGGATCAGGATCTGTCACAGGCACAGGAGAGAGGCCTTTTTGGCTTCCTCAAGAATCTGTTCGGTAAAAAGAGGAGCTGATAGCTATGTGGTTCTTCGGCCTCTTCAGCAGAAAGAAGAAGCGTGAGAGGAGCAGAGATACGGCTTACAAGAGATTGGAAGCCATTCTTGAACGTAGACGACCGGTTTCCGTGACGGAAATAATTCCGAAGAACGAGTTCGAGCAAAATTCCGAAAAGATAAAAGAGAAGATCGTAACCTGGGTGAGTGACACCTTCAAAGTTTCCCCTGAGAGGGTCAAGGTGGAGTTTGAAGAGCACAACGGTTATATAGTCATCATAACTAACGTTACGTTTGAATGAGGTTGGACTATGACGGTTTTCTCGCTCAGGACAAGACAGAGAATCGAGATGGTTGACATCACCGATCAGGTTCAAAGATCAGTGGTGGAGTCAGGGATAAAGAATGGTATCTGCTTCATTTTCGTGCCTCACACCACGGCTGCAATCACCATAAACGAAGGAGCAGACAGCTCTGTTCGACTCGATATTATCGAGAAACTTTCAAAGCTGGTACCATCGGATGGGAATTACCGCCATCTGGAAGGCAATGCCGATGCACACATAAAAGCAAGTTTGATAGGGCCTTCCTTAACAGTACTTGTGAGTGATGGAAAACTTGCCCTCGGCACCTGGCAACGCATATTTTTTTGCGAGTTCGACGGGCCGAGGACAAGACAAGTTTTTGTTCAAACTGTGGAAACTAAATCCTGAAAGAAGTAAACCTTTGGGCCGGGTATACCGTTGAAGTTCGTCGCGTACTCAACTGTGTAAGCACCTGCATTTATGAAGTACAGGATGTCGTCGAGCGTCACGTTGTAGGGAAGCATCGCATCGTCATAGATCTTGTCGACGCTGTCACACGTTGGACCAGCCAAAACAAAAGGTACCTTCTGTTCGTTCTCCTTTCCTTCAACCACGATCTCGTAGCGGAAGTTCTCGATGGTCTCCATCAGCCCGTGAAAAACGCCGGCATCGATGTAGACCCATTCCTCACTCCCACGTTGGCATCTCAGTAAGACCCTCGTGACTAAAATCGCTGCGTCACCGACCATCGAACGCCCTGGTTCGGCGAAGATTTGCAGATCCTTCACACCGTAGAGATATTCGTTGATCGCCTGTTGCACGGTGATGCCTATCTCTTCAACCGTGGGTATAGGCTTGACGTGTTTGACCGGAATGCCTCCACCAATGTCAAGCACATACAAGTTGATGCCATAGAGTTTTTCTGCCCAGTAAAAGATGCGCGCGACGCTCTCTATGGCGTTCCACCAGCTCTTTGGGTCGTAGTTCTGTGAACCAACGTGGAAGCTCACACCGACGGGGTTGAGCCTCAGCCTCGCCGCCTGTTCGATGAGCTGAACGGCGGTCATTGGGTCTGCTCCGAATTTTCGAGACAAAGGCCAATCGCTGTGTCTGTTCTCGACTGCGACTCTCACGACGATTTGAGAACCAGGTGCGTTTTCAGCGATCTTTTCAAGCTCCATAGGCGAATCCGCTGCGAACAGATTCACACCGAGATCGTAAGCGTAAGCGATGTCTTTTTCACGCTTGATGGGATTGGCGAAGATCATTCTGTCCGGTGTGATATTGAGACCACGCAGTTTGTTGATCTCGCCCAGTGAGGCTACATCGAAGTTGCTTCCAAGATCTCTGAGTCTTTCGATGATCCTTGGATGACTGTTCGCTTTCACCGCGTAGAAGATCTTGCAACCTGGTATGGCTGCTGCGAGCTTTCTGTAGTTCTCTTCGACCACATCCAGGTCGATCAGTAAAAATGGTGTTTCGAGATTCTTGGCAGCCTTCCTAACAACTTCGTTCACCGTCATCTTTTCACCCTCACCCATTGTGAGATCTTTTCACAGATATTTTCAAGAAGAAACTTATCGTTCTCATCGAAACAGTTCAACACATGACTGTCTATGTCGAGCTCACCGAAGATCTCACCATCCACGATTATCGGTACCACGATCTCCGACTGAACCTTCGGGCTGCAGGAAAGATAGTTCGTCTCTTTCGAAACGTCCTGGACCACGAAGGTCGTTCTGCGCTCTGCAGCTTGACCGCATATGCCTCTTCCGAAGGGAATCTTAACGTGTTCTGTCGGTTCACCGACGAACGGTCCCAAGACGAGTTCGTCTTTCTTTGAACTGTCGGTCAGGTAGAAGCCAACCCAATTGTAGTGAGGCACACTTTCGTACAATATCTGGCAAATTTTCCTCATGATCACCTCGATCTTTTCTTCTTCGAAGGCTTCTTCGATCTCTCCGGAAAGTTCTGTGAACAATTCTTTTTTTGGAGTGTATTCACCATACTTCTGACCTTTTTTGAAACTCAGCGCCGCCTGATAGGCAACGTAGGGAAGTTCATCCAAATACTTCTTGTTCCACAAACTCAGCAGGTCGATGATTATCACCCATTCATGCTTACCCCTAACGACGACCCAATCCTTGACGCCGAGCAGGCCTGTCAATGCGATGGTGAACTCTTCCCGATCGAGTTCGAACAGTTCATGCTTTGCAGTGATGAGTTTTGAACAACGGTATTTCTGTTCGTGCGAGATAGAATACCACGACTGCATCAGTCTATCGACGTTTCTCCGTTCCATGTTTTTCAAAAGAGAGACAACGGATTGCTCAGACAAGTTCAAAACTCTCTCGTACTCATCTATGAGAGGTTCATACTTTGCTTTGTAAATCTTCCAATAATTTGGCCATTGATTCTTATCGTAACGCAGCATCTCGAAAAAATCTTCTGCGATGTTTTGAACGATTTTCCTCACCCGCTTTCCCTCCCACATGCGCTGAGTAGGTCCTGCAACGTCACGCTCATAAGAGTTTCCTTTATGCATTTTTGTAGCTTGTCCCACACTACGTTTTTGATCACACAACTTTTCCTGTCCTCACAGCCACAAAAATCCTGTTCGCATTTTATGATTTTTTCGACATCGTCAACCGCTGTGACGATGTCGTAAGCTGTAATCTTCGAAGCATCCTTTGCGAGTTCGTAACCACCAGTTCGACCTCTCTTCGCTTTGACGATACCAGCCTT
>CAYXCE010000029.1:5947-9558 GCA_964463395.1 uncultured Pseudothermotoga sp. | reverse complement strand
GTCCATAATACTCTGACTTATTTACTCGGATATTAAGGAAAAGCATCCATACGGCGTCAAGCTTGTTTTTGAGAAAATCGAGAGAAAAAAGTTGTAATACATAGTTTTTCTCAAGAAAATGGAGGATCAAAATTATCGTGGGCAACAACCCGAATTTTTTGTCTTATTCGATCATTAATCGCCATTTTTGGTCCTTGTTTTTAACATTGAGTTGAAATATATTTTAGTAAGGAAGATTTTCTAACCAACTCTGATGGGAGGAGGGATATCATGAGGAAAATCGGTGTTGTGATTCTTACACTGATGGTTGTTGCCCTATTTGCCGAAGTAGTTGAACTCAACACGATTTTTGGTCCTGAAGATCTGAGCTATTACATCGAGCGGAACCAGAAATTTTACGATCAAACAGGTGTTAGGGTCAACATCACAGTTGTTCCATACGGACGTGATCAGAACATCAAGCTCATAGCTTCGATGCTGGCTGGAGGAAGTCAGTACGATATCTTCATCATCGATTGTGTGGAAGTACCACTCTATGTTGAAAACGGTTGGGTTCTACCAATCGATCAGTGGCTCACTGAAGATCTGAAGAAAGATGCGATACCTTTTGCGCTCGATGGCATGGAATACCAAGGTAAATGGTACGGTTTACCGTGGGTTTCGGAGTGGAAATCTTTTGTCTATAACCGTGAGATGATTAAGAAAGTTGGTTATCAGGAATTTCCAAAGACTTGGGACGAAGTTGTTGAGCTGGCAAAGAAATTGCAACAAGCTGGTATCGTCAAATACGCTACAGCTTGGTCTTGGGCTCAGAAAGAATCTTTGGTATGCGACTTCGTGGCGATCCTTTCAAGTTTTGGTGGCAAATTCTTCGATGAGAATTTGAACCCTGTGTTCAACAACGAAAAGGGTGTTCAAGCGCTTCAATTCATGGTGGACATGATCTATAAGCATCAGATTGTCAATCCAGCTTCACTTGGTTGGACAGAGACCGAGGTGTATAAAGCCATCTACAACAACGATATCGCCTTTGGGATGATGTGGGGCATACCACTTATAGATCTTGACAATCCCGAGATTTCTAAAGGTGTTGGACAATGGGAAATTGGCTTGATGCCGTCCGTTGATGGTAAGAATCCCTACAGTGTATCTGGACCTATGGGATGGGCGATCTCCTACGGCACGAAGCATCCAAAGGAAGCTTTCGAATACATAAAGTTTTTAGCTGGTCCGGAAGGTTCTCTCGACGCAGCTTTGAAAGCAGGGATAGTACCAGGTTGGAAGTCCGTGTGGGAAAATCCAGAGTTCAAGAAGACGGTCAGAGGTTTGGACAAAATGTACGAGCAGGCCATGTACATAGTTCACAGACCAAGGGTACCTTGGTATCTGGAATTCTCGAACATATTGCAAGAAGAACTCCACAAGGCTTTGACACGCCAGAAGTCACCGAAAGCCGCCCTCGATGCCGCCGCTCAAGCAGCCATTAGAATAAGGAGCGAATACGAGAAAACGAAGAAGAAATGATCTCTAGGTGGGGCATTTGCCCCACCTTCCTTCTTTTTAGGGAGAGTGAGTGGGCCTTGGAGAAACGTAAAAAGATCATCGGATATGCACTCATGGCACCTTCCTTATTCATATTGTCGTTGGTATTAGCGTTTCCTTTGGCTCACGCTTTCTATTTGAGTTTGTTCAACGTGCGTTTCTTCGGTGGAAGGATTATCACGAGTTTTGTCGGTTTGGAGAATTACTTATCTGTCCTTAGAGATGATTCTTGGTGGCGCTCGTTCGTTAACACTCTGTATTTCGTTCTTGCGGATATAACAGCTGGGATGTTTCTCGGGTTCATCTCAGCACTCGCTTTGAACAGAAGGCTCAGATTCAGATCTCTGATCATAGCTGCCATACTCTTGCCTTATGTCTTGCCACCGATAGTCCATGCATTGATCTGGAAGTGGGCGTTTAACGCTGACTATGGATTCATAAACCAGACATTATTAAGCCTTGGAATTCTCAAAAAAAACGTATACTGGCTCACCGACCCAAAATTGGTTCTCTGGGCCCTCATAGTGGCCAATCTGTGGCAAGGGACTGCTTTTGCCACGATCATCTATCTTGGAGGTATGAAGTCCATACCCGACGAACTATACGAGGCAGCGAAAATAGACGGTGCCACACGAATTCAGCAGGTGATACACATAACTCTTCCACTTTTGAAACCGTTCACACAATTACTCTTGGTTATGAAGACTATACTTACGTTCAAACTGTTCGAGCTCGTTTATGCCGTAACGGGTGGAGGACCAGCGGGTAGAACGCGAGTTGTTTCTTATGAAATCTACCGGACCGCTTTCGAATCTTACAAATTTGGCAGGGCGACGGCGATGTCGTACATTCTTCTTGGAATAGTTACAGTTATAGTTCTTCTTTATAGAAGATTTCTCACAACGGAAGCGGGTGAAGAATGAGATGGTTCAAACATTCCACAGAGTGTTGGTCGCGGCAGTGATTTTTGCTGCCATCTTTGTTTCTGTGATCCCGATATACTGGATACTCGTTACGAGCTTTTCACTCGATGTGGATTTAATGCAAACATCGCGCAATTGGTTTCCACCAAGACCTACAGTTAAGAACTACAGAGATGCTTTGGGAATAGGCCAAGGAGTGTACGGAGTTGCTTCCCAGGTGAAAACAACGTTGATAAATAGTACTGTGATAAGCTTTTCTGTCACGGGAATAACCTTGATTTTGGCCATAATGTCCGCTTATGCGATCGAGAGATTGAGAGTCCCACTGAGAGGGTACGTGAGCTTCTTCGTCCTGCTGACACAGATGCTACCGCCGGTTATCCTCGTGATACCTATCTATTTGTCGCTCGCTCGTTTTGGTTTTCTCGATAGGAAAGTACCGCTCGCGATCATTTACATCGCTTTGAATTTGCCGTTCGCCATATGGATCATCAGCTCTTATTTCAGAAGATTGCCCATGTCTGTGGAAGAAGCAGCCATAATAGATGGCTGTGGTTATGTCAGAGTCTTGTGGAACATACTGGTTCCGATGTCGAAACCTGCCCTTTTCACATCCGGCATTTTTGTTTTTCTTTCAGCTTGGAATGAGTTCATAATCGCTTTGGTTTTAACCTCAAGTTTGAGGGCCAAAACTTTGCCGATAAGTATCTCCGAGTTCATGGGGAGATTCTACACGAACTATCCGTTGATGTGTGCGGCAGGCATTGTTTCGATGATTCCTCCGATAGTGTTTGCTGCCATTTTCCAGAACTTATTGATTGAAGGACTCGCGAAAGGAGCCGTCAAGGAATGAGGAAAAGTTCAAACCTGAGAGAATCTGAGATCAAGGTGCTGAAGTGTATCAGAAAGAATCAACCGATATCCAGAGCGAAGATAGCTTCTTTAACGGGCTTAAGTAAACCTGTGGTTTCAGAAGCTGTAGAAAGATTGCTGGAACAAGGCATCGTCAAGGAATTCAGGAAAGGCGAGAGTACGGCGAAAGGTGGAAAAAAGCCAACCTTGATCATGTTCAATCCGAACTACAAATATGTTGTTGGCGTAGATGTTGGTGGGAGCAAAATGAGGGCGGTCATAACAGATCTGGAT
>CAYXCE010000029.1:4518-5937 GCA_964463395.1 uncultured Pseudothermotoga sp. | reverse complement strand
GAAACGTTGTTCGAAAAGTGAACCGCAAGGTTGAGAAAGTAAACTCTTCGGAAGACTTAGTTGAGCAAATATCGAGTGCACTCATAGACGTGGAAATTCAGAAATACAATTTGCTCGGTGTGGCTGTTGGAATTCCCGGAACATGTGATAGCCAGACAAACAAGGTACGATATATCCCCGCTTTTGATTTGAAAGATGTTCCACTCAAAGAAATGCTGGAAAGAAGGCTCGGCTTACCAGTGTTTGTCGAGAACGATGTGACCTTGAATGCTTTTGGGGAAATGTGGAAGGGTTCAGCGAAGAGTTTGAAGAATGTCCTATTGGTCTCGCTCGGTACCGGTACCGGGGCAGGGATAGTTTTGAATCGCTCGCTGTACACTGGCTCGAAAGGTATGGCTGGTGAGATCGGTTATTTCGTAACTGATTGGTCCACAGAAAAGAGCATTGAGTACCGTTTTGGCAGGCTCGAAAGGTGGTTCTCTGGATATTCGTTCGCTGAATTTTTGAAAGGAAAGAACGTACAAACCGATTTGAAAAAAGTCTTTGAAGATCTCAATTCTTATCGAGATTTCGCCGAGTTTTTCGAGCATGCATGTGAACATTTAGCTGTAGCGATAGCAAACGCAGTGTGCCTATTGGATCCAGACGCGGTCATCTTGTCTGGTGGAATAGGTTACAACCAATACGAGAAAATAATGGATAGGATCATACCTATCATCTCAAAGTTAGTACCATCAGAAATACTCGAACACGTTCAGTTCAAAAAATCTGAGCTTGGCGAGTTTGGAGTCGTTATTGGTGCAGTCTATCTCGTTCAACAAAAACTTTTTGTGGTTTGATCAGATTCTCAGATCCAGTTGATGAATCGTTCTCGCTTTTCCATCCTCAGTGAGATAGACACCGCTGGAATTCAGTTTTCCTAACAAGTTTCCTACGTCGTAGAAGCTGAACTGCGTCTTCACAAATCCGAGATAGATCGCACCGACATTCGCTTCAAGTAGAGTAACCAGTTTCAAATCGTTTCCATCGATTTTCAAAACCCTCAGTTTTACAAAAACAGCGTCCGATTCATCTATCCAACGGTTCTTGTCGGAATCGTATCTTTCAAGTTCTAAAAAACCATTCCCCGTTGAAGGACCGAACAATTCGCGGCCATCGTCCAATTTACCGTTATCGTTCAAATCCAGTACGAGAAATGCAGCATTTTTCGGGAGAAAGAATTCCTCCGATTCACCATCAAGGTCTAGATCCAGTCTGAGTTTTCGATTTGAAAATTCTATCGGAGTATCATCGAACTTCAAAACGAGTGGATCTTGCAGAGCGCCAACGGCGAATCTGAAACTCTGCCTACTTTCGTATGATCTGCTCAGATGGAAATTCACCTCGAATTCTATTTTTCTACCATCCTCGGTTTCAATG
>CAYXCE010000029.1:0-4508 GCA_964463395.1 uncultured Pseudothermotoga sp. | reverse complement strand
CAATGTATCCTTTCGCTGAAAAATTAGTAGATTCAGATTCTTTCTGATACTCGTCTCGTTCATAAACCAACCCAAGTTGTGTTCTCGCACTTCTTTCCTCCACACTCGAGATCTCATTGGATTCTGAAAGCTCGAGTATGAGAAATTTCACTTTGCGACCTGTTAGTTTTTCCAGGATAGCCTTTATCAACTTGAGCTTCAACTTGTCTTTCTCACTCAGTTTGATCTCAAATCTCGCACTCTCAATGCGCGCATGATCGAGTTGTACGGTTCGAACAATTCGAACCTTTTCTCGCTTTTCACTCAAGTATTCATAATTTCGTGTCGAGGACATCACCACATGATAGTTTTCAATTTTCAACCTTCCACCTCTTCCAATTTATCGGCAAACTTCTTTAACAAAAGAGGGGGTATTCGCAAAATTTTACAAAAAAATTTGGCGGTCAAAGCCGCCAAACCTGGAGAATCATTAATTTTAAGCTTTTTTCATCAAGCGCATTCTGGCCCTCTGCAACAAGAACGCAATGATTATCAAAGCGAATCCTATCAAGTCTGTTGTGCCCCTCGGTTCGACGAGCAACACACCACCTAAACCATAGAGCAATCTTTCCCACGCAGCGAGGTTGCCAAGTAAATAACCAGCCAATCCTCCAGATAGAGCGAACAATCCTACGGCACACGTGAACACGGGCCATATGACTTCAAGAGGATTAGAGACTTTCATCAGCAACAGCTGTGGAGATAGTACGAAAGCGTACGGAACGAGGAAAGC
Source organism: uncultured Pseudothermotoga sp. (assembly GCA_964463395.1). GTDB lineage: Bacteria > Thermotogota > Thermotogae > Thermotogales > DSM-5069 > Pseudothermotoga_A. The sequence goes on along the minus strand of CAYXCE010000029.1, from coordinate 3,736 downwards.
GGCGATAGCGAGTCTTGACGCAGTTAAACCTGTTCTCATTGGATTGGCTCTGGCTATGCCAGCTCCTGCCATCGCAGCCAGCGCCACCGGAGGTGTCACATCAGCTATGATGCCGAAATAGAATGCGAACATGTGTGCAGGTAAGATCGGCACACCCAACCTCAAGAGGGCAGGAGCAGCGATCGTCGAAGTGATCACATAATTTGCTGTCGTTGGGACGCCCATGCCGAGCACCAGAGATGTCAGCATAGTGAAAAAGAGGGTGATCAAGAGATTGCCACCGGCGAGATCAACCAATGCCGTTCCGAGCTTCAAGCCTATACCTGTGAGCGTGACCACACCTATGATTATTCCAGCACAAGCTGTGGCAGCAACCACACTCAGGGCCCCTCTCGCTCCCGCTTCGAGAGCTGCAGGTATGTCCGACAACTTTATCCTGGTACTTTTCCTTATGAGCGAAGAAGCAACGGAGAACACGATTGCATAAAGGGCGGCTTTCATAGGAGTAAAACCAGTCACCAGAAGATATATGATCGCAACCAGTGGGAACAGGAGATGTCCTCTTTCCAACAAGACTTTCTTCATCTTCGGAAGTTCTTCTTTAGAGAGTCCTCTAAGGCCAAGTTTCTTTGCTTCCCAATGCACACCCATCCATACACCGAAATAGTAAAGTGCTGCTGGTATGGCTGCCGAAACAATGATCTTGGAGTACGCTATGCCAGTGAACTCAGCCATCAGGAAAGCAGCGGCTCCCATGATCGGTGGCATGAGTTGACCGCCAGTAGAAGCTGTTGCTTCAACAGCTCCAGCGAACTCGGGCTTGTAACCAAGCTTCTTCATCATGGGTATCGTGAAAGTTCCGGTGCCTACAACGTTTGCAACACTACTGCCGCTTATCATACCCATCATACCACTTGAGAAAACTGCTACCTTTGCGGGTCCACCAGTTGCCCACCCCGCGAGCGCGTTCGCAAGGTCTATGAAAAGTTGACCGAGCCCCGTCCTTTCAAGAAAAGCACCCAGAAGAATGAACAAAAAGACGAAAGTTGAAGATACACCGAGTGGTATGCCGAAAATACCCTCTGTCGTGTAAAAAAGATGTCCCACAAGTCTTTGGAAAGAAACGCCTCGGTGAGCTAGAATGCCAGGTATGTATCTTCCATACAAGGCGTAGAGGATGAAACAGATCGCCACTATCGATATGGGAAGCCCAACCACCCTGCGTGCCGCTTCGAGCACTAAAAGGATTCCCAGAAGCCCGATGATCAAATCCATCCTTGTCACAGTTCCTGCACGGAGCACAAGTTCTTTGTAATTAGCGACAACGTAGATCGTCGTCAGTGGTGCGAGAATCGCCAAAAACAAGTCGAACCAGTGGAGTTTATCTCTGGACCACTTCTTGCTTGTCGGGTAGAGCAAGAAGATGAGACAGAAGCCAAAAGCGAGGTGTACTGAACGCTGTATCATCGCATCGAATACACCGAAGGCGGCAGTGTATATCTGGAAAATCGAGAAGGTGATGGCGATTGCGGCAACGATCTTTGCCAGAAAACCTTTGAACGTTCTGTAACGGGCTTCTCTGTCATATTTTTCAAGGATTTCACGTGTTTGTTCTGAAGGTATTTTTTCGTTGTCCACGATCACTCCTCCTCAAAAAGCCTTAAACGGTTTCAGTTTCACATAAATGGTTAAGGCATCACCAACATTAGCGATATTTTTGAACCACACTGGACCATCGTTGAAAACTATGCCGTGACCGTCGATATGAGAAACGCGGAGGGTGATCCGCTCAAATTTCCTGTCAAGCTTGAGAACGAACTCACCATTCTCAAGAACGAATCCCCCTCCGCTATCTGAAGGTAGCCCTGCACCATAAGAGCTGTAACGACATTCGTACAAACACAATTTACCATCCGGTTCGACTTTGAAACGCTCTTCTACTTTCGTTTGCTCAACTGAATGGATGAATACCAAGCTGAAAACAGGTTCTTTCAAATGCTTCTCGAAAATGATTTTACCTTTCTTTTCAATCAACAAAGTGATTTCGGGTTCGATGAGTATTGGTATAAGAACACAGAGTAACAATAAGAATTTACCCACGATTTATAGTCCCATCTCCTTGAAGAACTTCTCGGCACCTGGATGCAGAGGTATGGACATACCTTCCTTTCCAGTTTCTGGGATTATCAGTTCACCCTTGGCATGAGCTTCGATCAATCTCTTCTGGTTCGCATACATTGTCTTCAGAAGTTCATAAGCAAGATCTTCAGGCATTTCCGCTCTGACTGCCAGCATAGCTTTCACGGCGACAGTAACAACGTCCGTGTCGATACCTTTGTATGTACCTGCAGGAACAACGATTTTCACATAGAATGGGTAAGCTTTCTGCAGGGCTTGAACGATTTCTTCAGCGACTGGTACAAGGACGATTTTTCTAACTGCGGCAAGGTCAACTATCGCCGCAGTGGGATGTCCTGCGGTGACAAACGCAGCATCGATGTTACCGTCCTTGAGGTTATTAGCTGCTTCAGCAAAGCTGAGGTACTGCACTCTGATGTCATTGTAAGTGATCCCAGCCGCTGCGAGGATCTGCCTGGCGTTCACTTCGGTTCCGCTTCCTGCAGCGCCGACGGCCACTCTTTTACCCTTCAGATCGTACACGCTGTTGATACCTCTGTCTGCCAGTGCCACGATCTGCACAGTTTCAGGATAGAGTGTTGCCAAACCCCTGAGTTGTGGGAATGATTCTTTGAACAGTTCTACACCGTTGTAAGCGTAGAATGCAACGTCGTTTTGAACGAAGATGAGGTCTACTTCCTTGTTTTTCAACAAGTTGATATTTGCTACGGACGCACCTGTCGATTGTACCATCGCATTCATACCTTTAATGTTTTTGTTCCATATGTCCGCCATACCAGCACCGAGTGGATAGTAGGTTCCGGCAGTACCACCTGTGGCAATGGTCAAGAACGTGGCCGCATAAATTGTGAGAGCTAAAAGCAAAATCGCCGCAGAAATCAGCCTCTTCATACATATACCCCCTTTGCGAGATAGAATGGTCTGATTTTATTCTAACATAAAGATTACCGCTCTACAAAGGATTTAACACAGAGCAAGCAAACAGATTGATCTTTCTCAACAACCAAGAACAATGGCGACTTTACCTAACCTCAAAGGTCTAATGGGGACGTTTCTCGTACCGAAGGGCCAACTCGATGCTTTCAGTTAGAAGGCCTTCCCAACGAGGACACCAAGTACATCTGGTCCGGTGTGGGCCAGAACAGTTGAACCAACGCGGGCAATTCCATCACATTTTGGAAATTTTGAAAGTAATTCCAACAGTCGTTCTTTCATCTTTAATGAACCGTATCCGCCGTACAACACATAGTCAGGAAATTTTTCCGTGAATGCTTTGATCAGCCTAACTAATTTCTCAAAAGCATCTTGATCATTCCTGCCGATCGCTGCTTTGCAAACTTCTCCTTCTCTGTCGAGCCTCAAGACAGGTTTCAAATGCAGAAGTTTACCTAAGAGAAGGGCGAGTTTACCAACCCTGCCGCCTTTTTTCAAATGGTTGAGCGTGCCAAGCAAGAAAAACATCTCACAATCTCTACCATACGTGTCAACAAACTGTTGTGAGATGTTCCTCCCGTTCAAAACGTCATTGATCAAACGAGAAAGAATATAAAATATCTTTCCACTGACCCCTCAGGAATCCATTAAGACTATATTCTTC
>CAYXCE010000028.1:8397-9659 GCA_964463395.1 uncultured Pseudothermotoga sp. | reverse complement strand
TCATGCTTTTTTTGCCACAATCCCATCTTCACCACATCGAAAACTCTTATTGGAAAAAATTTAGTGAAGCTCGCCCTCTGTGGTAGATAACCAACCACGTTGTTTCGAAGATATTCTGAAATGGGCTGATCGAACAGATAGATGTTACCACTCCTAGGTTTCAACAAGCCGATGATCGTCTTGACCAAGGTGGTTTTTCCGCCACCGTTCGGTCCCACGACGACATAAAGGCCTTCTTTTTTTATAGAAAAACTCACGTTGCTCAACACTTCGCGACCGTTGAGAACGACCGTTACATTTTCAACTCTGAGAAGTTCCAGAAGTTCTTCCTCCAAGTTCATTTTATCATCAAGGGTTTGTGTAAAATAGAAAAGAGGTGATGAACTTGGAAGCGAGCAAACGTTCAGAGCAAATCAGAGAAAGACAGAAAAGACTCGAGAACAACATGAACCATATCAAGCACAAAATAGCGATCCTCAGTGGGAAGGGTGGGGTGGGCAAGACCACGGTGGCCGTGAACACTGCCGTTGCCCTCTCGGAGGAAGGATTCAAAGTGGCACTGCTCGACTTGGATCTCCACGGACCGAACGTACCACGCATGCTCGGCATACAGGACGCCCCAACGGTGCGTGACGGATTGATCGTTCCAGTACCTTACGGTCCCAACATGTTCGTGCTCTCGATAGGTATGATCGTTGACGAAGCGCAAGCGGTCGCATGGAGGGGACCACTGAAACATTCAGCCATACAGCAATTCCTAGCAGATGCTTCCTGGGGAGAACTGGACTTCATGGTCTTCGATCTTCCTCCAGGTACCGGTGATGAGGCTATGAGTTTGATGCAGCTCGTGAAACTCGACGGGGTAGTGCTCGTGACAACACCTCAGAAAGTCGCGGTGGATGACGTTCTGCGCGCAGTACAATTCGCTCAAGAGATGGGTCAGGAAGTGCTGGGATTCGTCAACAACATGGCTTATCTGGTATGTCCTCACTGTGGAAACAGGATAGATATTTTCGGTGAAGATGCTTCTTCTACGCTCTCTGAATTGATGGGACTCGAATGCCTTGCGACGATACCGTTGGAACCAAAGTTGGTGAAGATGCTCGATTCGGGTAAGAATGCGATCATGCACATGAGAGGATCTGAGGTGGAAAAGGCGTTCAGACAATTGGTATCTAATATACTCGCGAAAGTTTGGAGGGAAGAAAGATAAATCTTCTGGCTGTATTTTCACATTTCATAACTGATTTCTTTGTTTCTTT
>CAYXCE010000028.1:0-8387 GCA_964463395.1 uncultured Pseudothermotoga sp. | reverse complement strand
TCTCAACCCACTCGCTCCTTATTTCATGAATAGGTTCGGTGTTGGAGTGAAAGAAATAGCATTGATCATAACTTCGATCAGCTTTTTTTCATCCATATTCCAGATCGTGTTTGGAATGATCGCTTCGAGACTGGAAAGTCTGAAAAGGGGCCTTTTGGTGAGTATGTTCCTCACGGTTGGTTCCATGGGTTTGGTCGGTTTCTCACCGAGCCTGGCTGTACTGATCTTGCTGTTTCTGACTGCTTATTTTGGAAACTCAGCTTTTCATCCCATAGGCGCAGTGATAGCGAGAGGCATCAACCCTTACTTTCTTTCGATCTTCGTGGCTGCTGGAACCCTCGGTACGGCCCTCGGGCCCGTTTTCGTAACGTATTTTGTGTCTAATTACGGTTTCCAAAAGCTGTGGATCAGCGCTCTCGTATTTGCCGTCGTTTTCTTGCTACTGTACATCAGGGAACCGAACAGGGCCAACACGAGCAGATCTCAAATCAACACGAGTTTGAAAGACGATCTTCGTGGTTTGAAGAAAATAATTGTACTGTGGTTCGTCGTGACCGTGAGAACTCTGATCATCTCGCTCTCCAACACCTACGGCCCCATCATGGCGAGCAAAAGTGGTTTGCCGCTGGTGTTTGGAGGATTGCTTCTGACCCTCGGGGTTGGACTGGGTGTCGCCACCACGGTCATAGGTACATGGATGAGCGATAGGTATGGTAACCACATCACGAATTTGGTGAGTTTCACCGGTATGGCTGTGGGTGCGCTGACTCTATCTCGCCCAGCGTCGGCCGCCCAACTGATAGTGGGCTATCTCCTGGTGAACGGATGTGGTTATTTGACGATGTCGACGAACGTTGCGCACGCACAACAACTGATGCCGGAGAACGCGGCGCTCGCTTCTTCAACGGTGATGGGATTTGCGTGGGCTTGTGGCGTGGCTCTGAGATACTTAGTGATATTGCCACTTGGGGAAAACATCTCGGCGCAGCTTCTGTTATTGTTTGTGATATCCCTGATCATGGTGCCGATCTCGGCGGTGAAGATCGAAAAGAGTCATCGACATGCCCATGGGGGTGGTAAAGCCTGAAAGAAAGAAACCTCGCCATGTATTACACCATGCTTTATGCATCGGTGGTGTTTTTTCTTTGGATCATATTCAGATCGTTCTTTCAAATATGCTTGTTCAGCTTCGTCGTGGTGATGGTGATCGACGCCGTTGCGAGCTTGTTCACGAAATTTTTGAAAATCAAGCGTAAAAAGATTGCCACTACGATGGCTCTGTTGTTGTTCTTTCTAGTCTTGGGTTGGAGTTTGGTGGAGATAGTACCCAAGGCTTTCACACAGATTGCGGACTTCTATGGTTTGCTGGCAAAAGTGATTCGTGAAAAAGCTTGGCAAGAGTACCTTGCGAACCAGGAAGGTTTGCTCGAACTACTCAATGACCTCGCCGACGCCCTCGTTCCGCACATTGAAAATCTGGTGGAATTCGTCTTGAAATGGATCGCAGGTGCCATGCCAAACTTCATAGTCGTTGTGTTCTTCACCATTCTGTGTGGAATCTATGCCTCTTTCCACGCTGGTAACATATTTCGGTTCATACCCAAACTCTACCCCGTCAAATGCAGGTGCGTTGTTGAAGAATTCATGAATGACCTGAAAATCAGCATGAGGAGGTTCATAGGTGTTCTTGCGCTCAACGCCTTGATAATCGGTGTGGGTTTCGGTGTGCTGTTCACAATTTTGAGTAGTCGTTACGCACCGCTCATAGGACTTTGGGCTTTCATCACGAATTTCATCCCCATCGTGGGCGTGCCGATCGAGCTCATACCGATCTTGCTGTTTTCAATCACGCTCGGTTTAGAAAAACTCTTGTGGGTGTTCATCTTCGCTTGCGTGATACATCTGTTCGTGTTCGTGTTGTTCTTCGAGGTCACGAAGAGTAAGATGCGGGTTAATCCCGTCCTGATGATCTTCTCAATCGTACTCGGTGGCATGATTTTTGGTTTCGCAGGTGTCTTCATCGGTGCACCAATGGCTGCGTTCGCCACCGTTTTCTACAGACATTTCCTGCAGCCGAGATTCGAAAGCCATGAATGCTAAGAAAATTCTGATCATTTCTCTGTCGCTCGTTTTAACAATGACGATCGCGATGAGCCTCGAAGAGCTCGAAAAACACTGGCTCGAACTCATAGACAGAATCGTTCGTGAGCCAGATTCGGATCAATTGATAGCTTTAGGAAAAAAATTGGCCGCACAACGAAGATTGACCGAAATAGAGATGATCAAAGAAGCCGTCCTCAATGAAGATTTCGAGAAGTTCATCGTTCGTCTCGCTGAAGTGAACGAAACCAGAGAAGACCTCCTCGACGAATGCTTGGTGTTGTTTCCGAGGTTGAAAGACGAAATCGTAGCGTTCGAAAGAGGTGATTTCACCAAGCTTGGAACGGTTTGTCCTCTCTGGAAGGTCGGTTATAAGCCCAAACTATCTCAGGATTTTGGAAATTGGTTCGTCAAATCTTTTCTGAAAGATCCCTTCTTGCTCGATTGGAATCTCGTTTTCTTTCTGAAGAACGCTGCGAACAAGGAAACGGTCGCTAAGCAGATCAGGGAAGAGTGCGAAAAATTGAAAAATGAAGAGGACAGCTATCCTGCGCTGTACAGGCTCATGAGCCTTGCAAAACAACTGGATGGACTTTCCTCGAAGTTTGAAAATGAACTGAGTACATACATGGAGCTCTTGACACACTTGCAAAGACTTTCGAATGAACGCGTCTCTAAAGAAGAACTCAACAAGATATCACAGCAGTTCAACGCTCTCACACTGAAGAAGGACAATCTCAAAAATTTGCTGATGCATGTGTTGGAGAAAACCGGTGTGAAAGACATCGCTTTGAAAGATGTGACCAAGAAGAATTCGTTCGAACAGCTGGTCGAAAAGTTTTTAAAAACTAAGATTCAACTGTTGATCCCACCAGTGCTCGCTCTGTTGGTGATCCTGATATTTTTGCCGAGAAGATTCAAGATCAAGTTGTTCACCTCCATGAAAGCTTACAAGCTTGCGATAAAACTCTGCCAGAAAGAACTCACAAGAGAACCGACGAATATCGCATTGAGAACGCAGCTTGCGATGCTGTACGAGCGTGTGGGTGAGACAGAACGCGCTTTTCAAGAATACAAAATCGTGCGCGACCTTTCAAGGATGGTCAAGAAAGATCAGATTCGCCCGCGTGCCTGACGCGTGAGGAGACTTTGAGCGCGGTTTTCTCCCAGGCACCGGACAGATAGAAGATGAGTTTCAGAACACTTCTGAAGGTCATGTCGCTCATCATACCTAACCAAGCACCGAGAAGACCGAGGTTGAACTTGGTCACGAGGATGTACGCCAGTGGTAACCTCACAGACCACATGGAGAAAGCCAGAACGATCACGCTGAAAGTGGTGTTCCCTGTGGCCCTCAGAACCCCGTTCATGCAAGATTCTAAAGCCAGAAAGATCTGAAAGAGTCCGACCAAGCGCACGGGTATCTTCGCGAGCTCGACGATCTCTAACTGGTTGGTGAACAGCCTTATCATGGGTTGCGGGAAAAGAAAGATCAATACACCTGCTGAAACTTGGATCAAAGCCGCAAGGATGAAACCTTGTCTCGCCACGGCACTCACTTTGGCAAGGTCGCGTTTGCCGTTGTACTGACCGGCAAGCGTTGTCACTGCAACGGATATGCCCCAACCCGGCATGAACGATAGAGATTCGATGTTAATCCCTATCCTGTGACCAGCGTAAGCCATAGGCCCAGATCTGAGCAGTATACTTGCGAAGATCAGCAAGCCGGCAGAAAACATGAAATTCTCTCCAGCTGCGGGAAGCCCAACTGAGACGATATCTTTCAGCGTGACCAAATCAAGTTTGATGACCTTCCTGACATCCTCGTTCAGATGGGGATTTCTCATGATCGCAAAGAACATGATCGACGCACCGACGAAACGTGATAGAACGGTCGCGAGTGCCGCACCAAAGACTTCCCATCTTGGAAAACCGAACTTACCGTATATCATCGCGTAGTCCAAGAAAATGTTCAGCAGATTCGCAAACCCGGTGGCAAACATGGGCGTTTTCGTATCCCCCGAGCCTCTCAAGGCTGCACCCAGTACGGCCATCAAAGACAGACTCGACATACCCAGCAGTATGGTCCTCAAGTACTGAGAAGCGTAACGCAAAACGGTTTCATCGACGTTGCCGAAGATCTTCAAAAACTCCTCTGAGAAAACCGACAGGAACATCAAGAACAACGCCCAAAACAGGCACAGATGGATCCCGTTCCAAAGAGAACTACTGGCCTTACGCTTGTTGTTCACGCCCGTCGCGTTCGAAACGATCACGTTCACGCCCACGGACGAAGCCACGATGATCACTTGAAAAACGAAGATCAATTGGTTTGCAAGCCCAGCACCACTCATGGCTTGCCAGGAAAGATGTCCCAAAAAGGCCGTATCGACCATGCCGAAGAGCATCTGCAGAGAATTTTCCGCCATGGAAGGCAGTGCGAGCTTCAGAAGGTTCTTCGAAATGATTTTCAATTCCTTCTCTCTCACGGGGACTCTGAGTAGAGAGTATTTCAACCACACCACCCAGATACACTCATAACAGATATCGGTTGCTAAAATTGGTTCGCACAAGTAACTTTTTGAAGATGAGGTTTTGGTATACTGGTTTCATGCCATGGGTGGCTATTACAGTCTGAAAGATCAAACTTTGAAACTGAGGACCAACATAGATGCCGATCGAGTGCTCGTGATCAACACGGGTGCGGAAGATGTGTTCACAAGACTTCTGTCGGACAAGGCAGTCTTCGTGACTACAGACGAAGAATTTTTAAAGATGGCAGATCCAAGATCGATCAGGTTGATCATGAACCCGACGAAACTCACCTTCGCACCCGAAAGCTTTGATGCCGTGATTCTGTTCTTCACGTTTTTCTATTTACCCAAGCACGAAGCGATCGTTGAAAATGTCAACCGTGTTCTGAAAAAGTGGGGGAAACTCTTCGTATGGGACGTTTCCATACCCAAAAAGATGGCGCACAAGAGTTTCTTCGTCGTGCCGCTTCTGATCGACACCGGTGAAGAATTGATCAAAACAGTCCACGTCACGAAATGGAGACGGGAACAACCGGTGGGTTTGGTGAAGAAGGTCGCGCGAGAGAGAGGGTTCAAAATCACGAAAGAGGAAACTTACGACCAGCTCTTTTATCTCGAACTTCTGAAGATCGCGCCGTCGAAGCATCAACCAACTTGAAACTCACATGGATGCGAGCTTCATCAGCTTCTCTACCGTTTCCTCGAATGAGGGTTTCTCGTTGATGTCCTGTTTCAAAAACTCGTCTATCAAACCCTTCATCTTTATAGCCTTGTCGATCAACGGGTTTGAACCGACCCTGTAAGCACCCACATCGATGAGGTCTTTCGCTTCCTGGTAAGCCGCCATCAAACTCCTGAGAGTCCTGCTCGCTTTCAAATGTTCCTCGCTCACAACATCGATCATCAGCCTACTGATACTCGCCAGCACGTCTATGGCTGGATAGTGGTTGAGTTCAGCGAGTCGCCTTGAGAGCATGACGTGCCCATCGACGATGCTCCTCACAGTGTCGGATATCGGCTCGTTGAAATCGTCCGCCTCGACCAAAACGGTGTATACACCCGTGATGCTTCCTCTATCCGAATTTCCAGCCCTCTCGAGGATGCTGGGAAGTCCGGCAAAAACGCTCGGTGGATATCCCCGTGCGGTGGGTGGCTCGCCTATCGCAAGACCGATTTCTCTTTGAGCCATCGCCCAGCGCGTGAGTGAATCGACCATCAATAGAACGTTGTATCCTTGATCTCTGAAAAACTCGGCGATGCTCGTGGCGGTGTAAAGGGCCTTAACCCTCAGCAACGCTGGCTGATCCGACGTGGACACAACGACCACGGATCTTTTTAAACCCTCTCCCAAATCCTTCTCTATGAACTCTCTGACTTCTCTGCCACGCTCTCCTATCAGTGCGATGACGTTGATATCTGCGACGGTGTTTCTGGCTATCATGCCGAGCAGCGTGCTTTTGCCAACACCGCTGCCAGCGAAGATGCCGATCCTTTGTCCTTTACCCACCGTGATGAAACCATCGATCGCACGCACACCCACGGGCAAGGGCTCTGAAATGCGCGTCCTCTTCAACGGATGTGGAGCTTGGTTGATCAAAGGATACCTCTTACAAGTTGCCAAGGGTCTGTCATCGATGGGACGTCCGAGCCCATCCAACACCCTGCCGAGCATGTCCTCACTGACTGCGACGTCGAGCAATCTCCCAGTTCCAAAAACTAAAGTGCCGTGCTTCGCTCCAGAGATGTTTTCCAAAGGCATCAAAAGGACCCTGCCGTCTTTGAATCCAACGACTTCGCAGAGCGCTTTTTTGGAGTCTAAATCTACCTCGCAAACTTCACCCAAGAAAGCGTCTGGTCCCACAGATTCAACTGTCAAGCCAACGATCCTGGTGATCTTCCCACTGTACTTTGGAAAATCAAGAGTTTGGAGCTTCTCTCCGAACCGTTTGAGCAGTTCCAATGGTTCCGGCAGGACCAAAGACCTCCTCGATCAGCTTTTCCACCAACAACGCAGCAGCTTTGTTCGTTCCATCCAGAACACCGAGGTCCGTTTCCACGAGCACCTCACCGGGTTTCAAGTTGGACGACTCGATCACATCGAAACCGAGTTCTTCACACTGTTTCACGATCTCTGGAAAATTCTCTGCATCCTGTTGATTCAGAAAGACTTTCGCACGCTTGATCTCGGAAAGTTTGCTGAAAACTTTCTTCATCTTCTCGGAGAAATCCGTTTCGTCGAGGTATCTGAACGCAATTTTTTCTATCAAAACTCTCAGAACTTCGACCAATTGATCGGAAATTTCCTGCTTTTTCTTCTCCAACTGCTTTTCAAAATTCGACACGAGCGTGATCAGTCTCTGAGAAGCTTCCATCGATCTTTTTTTGACTTGTTGTTTTTCAGCTTCGATCTCTTGGAACAACTTTTGCTGTTTCTCTTTGGCTTCGTTGAGGATCTTCGCAGCCTCTTTTTTCGCTTCCTCTACAATTTCTTCGGCTTTCTTTCTCGCTTCCTCCAAGATTTTCGCTGGATCAAAACGATCTTTGCTATCCGAAAGATTCTCTTCTGTATGCTTTCCCACGATACAAGGTGCATCTATGAGGAGCTGTTTCTTTTTTATGATCATACGATCAGCTCCTCACCGCCACCGCGCGCGATGATGATTTCACCGGCTTCTTCGAGTCTTCTGACAACATTTATGATCTTCTGCTGGGCCTCCTCGACATCTTTGAGTCTCACAGGTCCCATGTACTCAAGCTCATCCTGCAACAGTTGTGCGGCCCTCTTGGAGATGTTCTTGAAGATCTTCTGCTTCACTTCCTCCGACGCACCTTTCAAAGCGAGTGCCAAATCCCTCGTTTCTATTTCCCTCAGAATTATCTGTACAGATCTATCGTCGAGTTTCACGAGATCTTCGAAGACGAACATTCTTCTTCGTATCTCCTCAGCGAGTTCGGGCGAATCGTACGAGAGTTTTTCCATGATCTTCTTCTCGGAGGATCTGTCTATGCTGTTCATGATCTCCGCGGCGGTGTCGACGCCACCCACCTGACTGAAAGTCTGCATCACAAAACCTGAAAGTTTTCGCTCAAGATTTCTCTCTATGTCCCTGATCACGTCGGGTGAGGTGCGCTCGAGCAGTGCGATCCTCTTAACGACCTCCACCTGCAGATCTTCCGGCAGGGCAGACAAAATCTTCCCAGCGAGTTGGGGCTCTAGATAGCTCAGTATCACCGCGATGGTTTGAGGATGTTCACTCTGCAGAAAGTTCACAAGTTGTAGAGGATCTGCCTGCCTCAGAAAATCGAAAGGTTTGACCTGCAGATTCGAAACGAGCCGCTCGATGATCTTCATCGCTTTTTCTGGCCCGAAAGCTTTCTGTAGAACCTCTTTCGCGTACTCTATTCCACCTTGAGTGATCATTTCCCGCGCACGCGCAATTTCTTGAAATTCGCTCAACACTTGCTTTTTTTCTTCATCCGTGACTTTGCCGATGTTCGCTATCTCTATCGTGAGCTGTTCCACATCCGATTCATCCAAGTGCTTCAAAACGGAAGCTGCCTTCTCGGGACCGAGCATCACCAAAAGGACTGCCGCTTTCCTTCTCCCCGTGAGCTGTTTCTTTTCCGGCATATCAGGTCCCTCTCTCCACGAGCCAGAGTTTTATGACGTTCGCGACCTCTTCTGGATCTTGCTTGTACACTTTCTCTAGATTCTCCCTCAGTTCCTGCAGAGCTTTTTCTTCAGGAGTTGGT
>CAYXCE010000027.1:0-9784 GCA_964463395.1 uncultured Pseudothermotoga sp. | reverse complement strand
CTTCAACTCCTGATCTTCTTCTAAATCGATAAGCCTCCTCATAACCTCAACCTCCGATCACAATAACCGTCAAATCTTCTTTAAGAAAACCGTTTATCATCGCACCGCTCGAAATGTTCCTGACGGAAATATTTTCACCTACGCGAGCATCGTGCATGGCGCGCACCTGTGTCGTCACGAGCACCGATCCGATCTGCACCTTCGCCGTGAGTATCTGTCCAGCCTTCACATCAGGTGGTTTCATCAAATATCTCACATCTATGGGTTCACCTTGTCTGAACATCTTGCGTGCGATCTTTCCAACCACTTCTTCTTGTTTCGTGCAATACTCAATCTTCAAATTCAAGAGGTTGAGCCTTTGAATTACTATATCCTTTTCGCTCAACATCTCTCCTGATCTCACAGTCCTGCTGGCGACTAAAATATCTGCGAAAATGGCCAGCTCGCTCTGAACGCGCAGATATCCACAGAATGTCTTCTCTCGGAAAGCTTTGAAGAGGAAATTGAAAACACTGCCAAAGCGGTTATGAGAAATGAGTTGAATCTCATCGAACGAACTCGGTGCATTCTTGATTTCGAAAGAAACGATCGTCGCATCTGGTCCAAAATTTTCTTTGGCGAACTTTTCTATCGCCTCGAAGATGAGGTCGTTTGCAACTGACAGTAATGGAAAATTGAGAAAAGCCAAGATGGATATCACCATGAAAATCTTCATAGCTTCACCGATCTATTATTTCTGTACGATGGTGGGACAATCCTCACCGAAAATTTCTAATTGATCTCTAATGGTCTTTGTGGCATACTGAGAATATCAAACGGGTGGCTTTCCCAAATGACAGGGAAACGGCCGAGGCGAAGGAGTGATGTCGGTGAAAGTCCACAGATTCGTCCTTTTTTTGTTGTGTCTCACTGTCTTTCTCATTCCAGCGAGCGTATTCTCAGCCAAAGCATCCACAATTAATCAGGAAAAAATCGTCAGAGTGATCAAAGAGGTCGCCTTCACAGCACGAGATATTCCCGACACGGCTTTCAAAGCGGCTTTGGACAGCATGAAGAATACTAAACCTTGGCAGAAATTGATCGAAATGGGCCGCAGAATAGAAGATTTCGAAGCTCTGTGCGACACACCTCTACCCAATCTGGACAACGTCAACGAGTTCAGAGCGTTCAAGCAACTGGTGAGGGAAAAGTTGAACCCGATGAACTGGCTCAAAGACATGGTCAGTCCGAAGTGGGTCAGCTTCATTAGCGATGTCAGAGACGTTTTTTCCGCGACGAAAGTGGACATCCTCGAGAGAGCGCTCAGGGAATCTCAGTATCAAACCTACAAGATGTATCGAGATGATGGGTACGATTCCATCACCGCGTACGATATGGCAACAGTTTCAGGTTCGAGGGGATACTACATAATACGCTCGTCCGATCAGTACAAGAATCTTTCAGAATCACAGGTCAACGAAATGCTCAGAAAAGGTTTGGAGGAGAGATACCAAGCGGAAAAATATGTTCAATTCATAAACGAGCTGAGGGAGAACAAACAGAAATACATCAAAAACATCGTTAGCCAATACTCAGAGCATGTGTCCCTGCTCATCGATAAAGCCAGGGAAATTGCAGACAAAACTGTAGTGAATCTCACCGGAACGTGGGAAGTGATGTTCAACGAGAAATTCAATGGAATCATGACGCTCAGCCACCTCGATTACACGACAGCCATCGGTGATATAGAGATCCCACCCGGAAAGATCCACGTGGATGCTTACATAAAAAATAATGAGATCGAACTGGTGTTCCATTTCCGAAGTTTCAATGTGATCGACTATTATTTGGAATATCCAGAGCTCTCCAATCTCGTGGTCTCTCAAGGTGGATCGATCATGACAGCTTATCTGAAAGTGGAAGACAGCAGAGACTACTATTCGGGAGAGCTCTATTCCTGGCTTGTTATGTACAGCGACTCTAATGGGGTCGTCTTGAAGAAAATATACCATGGTATTAGAGGTGAACCTAAGATCAAGCCGGGATCGATCTACATATCGAGGAAGAGGTGATAACGATGAGGAAAATGGTCATATCGTTGATCTTGTTCTTCGTTCTGAGTTCGCTGATGGCCGTAGAGTACTTCGTGGATCCCAACGGAGAATACATCTACACGATCTTGGATGGTTTTGAGGCCGAGTACGATGAAACGGACGGCAGCCTTTCCATCTTCAGCGAAGAGTTGAACGCCGTCATAAACATCATGAAGCTATCAGAACCAACGGAGGGGTTAGAACTCAAGATGATCACGGATGAGGTCGGAAAGAACCTTGAAGGTTCTGGTTTTCAGGTGCTCTCCGTGAACGATAGAAACTTTCTGGACTATCCTGCGATGACCTTCGAAGCTGTTAAGAAGGAAGACGGGGTATCCGTCAGGGTGGAATTCACATTCTTTGAGGTACCCAAGAGAGGTTTCTATCTCATCGTTGTTGCAGCTCCAGACGAAATTTACGAGGAGATCGTGCTGCTCCTTAAGAACGCAAAACAGATGCTCGTCTTCATAGAGTGAATTTTTTTCCGTTCGAACTGTCTTCCTCAACTCAAACCTTGGCCATCCTTGTGAAGTTCAAGGATGGCCTTCCATTTTCTCCTTGGAACTTCTCAACTCGATTCTCGTACGATCAGTTCGACGTCCAGCACGAGGCGTTTGGCTTTTTTCCTCTTATTTTTAATCCTCTCCAGCAACATCTTGAAACTGTTGAAACCGAGACCGAACCTATCTATTCTGACGGTTGTGAGCGCGGGACAGTAATAGGAAGCGAACGCCACATCATCGTACCCCACAACCGATACATCTTCTGGGACCTTTTTTCCAGAATCTTTGAGGGCTCTGATGGCACCGAAAGCGAACATGTCGTTGTAACAAAAAACTGCGTCGAAGTCCAGACCCTTCTCGAAGGCTTTCTTCACGCCTTGATAACCACCTTCCATGTTGGGTCCTCGCACAGCTATCACGTAATCTTCAGGTAAGACTATGCCAGATTCACGCAGCGCTTTTCGATAGCCTTCATGTCTCATTCGAGCCGCGGAGTTTTGTGGGTTAGAATTTATCAGCAAGATCTTCCTTCTACCTCTGTCTATGAGATGCTGTGTTGCGATGTAACCACCCTTCACCTCATCGCTGTGTATCTCGTCGAGGTTCAAACCTTCTGAGTGCCTTCCAATGATCACGGTCGGAAAGTTCAAATGTGCAAGTCTTTCTAAATCTTTCGTTCCATCCTCCGTAGGGGTGATCAGAACTCCCTCGACCCTGTGTTCCATGAGTGTGTGGATCGCCTCTCTCTGTTTTTCCACACTCGTTTGGGTGTTCGTGAGGAGCAAACGATAACCATACTTTCGTGCAGCAGCCTCTATGCCTTCCAGCACCTCAGCGAAGAAAAGGTTCGTGGTGTCCTCCAACACGACGCCGACGATCTTGGTTTTACTGTTTCTCAGAGCCGAAGCCGTCACATTCTTGATGTATCCCAATTCTTTGGCGGCTTTCAATACACGTTCTCTGGTTTCTTTGCTTATGTCTGATTTGTTGTTCAAAACTTTCGATACAGTGTTGACAGAAACCATCGCCCGCTCCGCGACATCCCTCATGGTCACGTACTTCTTCATGCGTATCACCTTTGTTGTATTTTACACTATCGATGAGATCAGCGCTTTAGCCAGATCACCTTCTTTCAATGTTGTGAAAATCTTTTTACCTTCTTTATCGAAGTAAACAACTGAACCCAGCAAGTATCCCCATCCAAGCACTTTGGTGACCGTGGAACCTTCGAGGTCGAAATCGTTGTCCTTGGGCAGTAGAACATAAGGTGTAGCCAAGCTTCCAAGCCCCCACAGTAGTGCGGCCAGATTGTGATTTCTTTTCACGTTGAAAAATGTAATAGTGCTTATCCAATCTCCACTGAAATCGAGCACTCCCCTCATTTTTGTGTTCTCGTGAGCGCAGATGAACTTTTCGTGCTGAAACTCCTCTCCTTGGGCCCACACGATGGGCACATCAACCAACTTGCGTGTGAAAACACAAACAGGATAAAAGTTTCTGCTCAGCATTTCATCGTCTTGGCGAATTTCGATGAACAGATTCTGCGTAGATTTCTCTAAAATGGTTGAGATCTCACCTATCTCTTTCACGCAGAATGGTCCAACCTCTATCTTGGTCTGATAGAGTTTACGGGTTCCTGTACGCAGTATCAGATCCGCAAGGATTTTCTTCACGGAACCGTTCGCGACGAAAATTTTCGATCTGTATTCTTCACCTTCCAGGAGTAGAGATCTGTGGTCTGAGAGTATGGGAAGGACCTCGCAGTTCAAGAATCTCAAGTATGGATAGAACCACTTGGGCATCCTATTATAATCGAGTAATCCATTCGCTTCCCAAGCTATGTCTGAAAGTTCAGTTATGACGTAACCAGTTATGTTTTGTTCCATTCTGATACTCTCTATTTGAAATTTCAATCCAAGTAGTTGGTGCAACTGAGCCTGATAAATGAAATCATCCAGATTGCAAACTTTAGCCAACCTTTCGATGGCTGATTTCGGTGATGAATCCTCGAACTTCACTCCCATCACCATGGCAGGGAATTCCGCCCAGTTTCCCATCCAAGTTTTGGGATCTGAGAGATCCCACACACCGAACTCCGAGACCAGCTTCGGTAACTTTTCGCTCGGTGTTTCCAAGAACGTTCTGTAATCACCACTTGCGAAGTCCTTTATTCTTTTCTTCCAGATCTCGTTATGATAGGGAAACGCATTGTAGAAGTGATAATCGTCAATGTCGGATTTGATGTGATAGTTCCACGGGCAGGCTGAGTTATCGACGTAAATACGTGTGGAATCGAGTTGTTTGGCTTTTTCGAACATTTTTCTGAGCCATTCGCGATCTTCTTGTGTTGAATTTTCGGTCAGATCGATTCCCCAGCTCTCGTTGATCAAGCTGAGCATGACGAAGGATGGGTGATTTGAAAATCTCCTCAACGTGTTTTCCAGGAGTTTTTCAAGGTAGGCCTTTCCAGAGCTGTCCAGTTTTCTCGCGTAAGGTAGATCGATCCAGACCAAGATACCGAGCTCGTCAGCCAATTCCAAGTACAGCTCGTTTGGAACCTTGACGTGGCATCTGAGCAGGTTCAATCCCATTTCCTTGACTTTGAGGAATTCTGAGAGGACTTTTTCTCTACTTGGGAGTGTGTAGTGTGTGCTTGGGTAGAAATTCTGATCGAGTGCTCCAAAAAGATAAATAGGTTCACCGTTCAGAAAAATCTTGTCTCCAACTACTTCCACGTATCTCAGGCCAAACCTTGTTCGAAAACTGTCTCGACCGTTTTGAAGGCTCACCAGTAAAGTGTACAAGTTGGGCGATCGAAGATTCCACAGTTTTGGGTTTGGAACGGTTAGAACCACACGATCTTCTTCCGCTTTTCCAGTTAAGATCTCTTTTCCATCCGGATCGATCAGTGTGTAACTGAATGGATGATTCTTTCCGTCCGAGAAAATCACTCTGAACTCGACACTCTTGAGATCTCGCTTCGGAAAAACAAGGACAGAATCTATATGAACTTCATCGACGATCCAAAGTTCAACATCTTGAAGAATTCCTGTGGCGTTACCATACCAATCCTGCTTGCCGGCGATCAAATTCGGGTTCGAGCACACATCGTAGTCTCTCACAAACAACTTCACGAGGTCATTTCCATCGAACCTGAGATGGTCGGTGATATCAACCTTGAACGAATCGTATCCACCTTCGTGTTCTGCAACCTTCGTGTCGTTCACATAAACTGTCACAGAATGATCTATCCCATAAAACACGAAAAAGATTCTCTTATCTTTGTATCCTCTGAGGTCGAGTTTTTTTTCGTAGATACCACTCATCGATACAGGATTCGGATAGCTTTGAACGCTGAATTCGATCTGGTGCGGTAAATTCACTTTCTTCCAAGTTTTTCCATCGACAGAAAAGGACCAATCTTCATTGATTTTCAGTCTCATTTATCATCACCACCTCTCATCTCAAGCTGAGCACTACACCGCGAGTGATGTATCTTTGCATGAACAGATATGCAACGATCACCGGTAGCGAGGCGATCACGTTGGCTGCCATTATGGGTCCATAACGTATGTTCACGTCGGAGCTTGCCAAAGCCACTAAACCAACGGGTAAGGTGTACATCTTTTCCGAAGTCATGATGATCAAAGGCCAGAAAAAGTCGTTCCATACCCAAGTGAAGTGGAGTACCGCTACCGTCACAACTGCAGGGACTGACATGGGTAGAATCACTCTCAACATTATGTTGATCTCGCTGGCACCATCCAAACGTGCTGCCTCTTCGTAATCTAAGGGTATCGCTTTCATGAATTGTGAGAGTATGAAAACGGCCATCGATGAAGGTAACGCAGGGATTATGATACCAAGCAAGTTGTTGACTAGTCCCATTTTCCTGACCATCAGGTAGAGTGGTATCGCGATCGCCTGGTTGGGTATCATGAAACCCGTCAGTGAGAGAATGTACAACAGTTTTCTTCCAGGAAATTCCATCCGGCTCAACGCATAAGCTGCAGGAACGCAGACGAGCAGTATGCCTAACGTGGCACCACTGGTAGATAGAAGACTGTTTTTGAACCATGCACCCATTTTTGCTCTTTGTAGAACGATCTTGTAATTCTCCACGAACCAAGTGCTGGGGATCCATTTTCCAGCGAGTATATCCCTTTCAGTTTGAAACGATGCGAAAACCATCCAGATCAAAGGCACCAAGTAGAGAAAACTTATGAGCATCGCAAAAATTGTCAAGAGCAATACCTTCAAACTCATATTAGACCAACTCCTCTTTGCCCGAAGCTATCATGAGGCGGAGTTGCATGTAGGCGAACACGAGCATGACTAAGAACAATACGAACGCCATGGCTTGGGCATAACCCATCCTGAAGTATCGGAACCCCTGTTCGTAGATGTACTGCATCAGAGTTCTTGTCCTTCCCGCTGGACCTCCGCCAGTCATAATGAAAACCTGCCCGAATATTTGTAACGAGGCTATTATTTGCGTGACGATTACCAGAACATGTACTCTCTTGAGTAGAGGAAAAGTGATGTAGAACATCTTTTGAAAGCCATTTGCTCCATCGAGCTCTGCTGCCTCGTAATACGAAGCAGGTATTTGCTGAAGGCCTGCGAGGTACAAAACTATGCAGAAACCTATGGTCCACCAAACAGTCGTTATGGTGATCGCAGGAGCAGCCCAGGTAGGATCTGCAAGCCAGTTAATAGGTTTTAAACCGAAAAATTTCATCACTCTACCGATGAGTCCAAAATAGGGATTGTACATCATACTCCAAGTTATACAAACAACCGAGATGGTCAACGTATAGGGTAGATAGAATGCGCTTCTGAGAAAACTTTTAAAGCTCACTTTGGAATTTATGAGGATGGCGATCAGGAAAGAGAGTACAAAAATGGGTGGCACAATCAATATGACGAAATATATAGTGTGCCACAGGGAAGACCAGAAAACTTTGTCGGAAAACATCCTGGTGAAGTTTCCTAGTCCGATGTATCTCGGTGTGCCGAGGATGTCCCACCTGTAGAAAATCATCCTCACCGAGTTCACGAACGGTACCAGCTTGAAAATCGTCAGAAGAACACCAAACGGTATGAACAACAAGTAAGCTAATAAAGCATATTTTTTCTTTCTGAGCACTGCCATCTTTGGCCACCTCACACGATCACTTTAAACGAGGAGAGGGGGAATGTTCCCCCTCCCTCCACTTAAAAATTCAATCGAACTGTTCTCAGTCGATCACCTGTTTCACAAACTCGATGAGCTCTTTTGCGGCCGCATCTGGTGCTTTTTGACCAAGGATCACAGCCTCGCCGATCTCCCACATCTTCTGTCTCACTTCTACCCAACCACGAACGCTCGGTGCTGGAACCACGAACTCAGCCACTTGAGCGTAATCTTTTCTCATGGGCAATCCCAAGAAGGCTTCAGATTTCAAAACGCTTCTGAGAACTGGCAAGTGTCCAGCTTTCGCCCACTCGGCAGCGCTTTTTGCGAACCATTCAATGAATTTCACTGCGGCTGCTATCTTCGCTGGGTCTTCCTTGGGTTTCTTCGGTATCACCCACGTGTGGCTGTCTGCCCACGTGAACGGTTTACTGCCAGCTAAAGCGGGCAAACTTGTGACACCAAATTCAAAGTTTTCGAGCGTTGGATACAATGCCATGACCCAAACACCGTTCAAGTGGAACGGCGACTGATTGTTCTGGAACAGAGATTCGGCCGTTGGATAGTCCATCGTTTTCATGATCTCACTCTTGTAAAGATTACCAATGAACTCGTAAGTCTTCTTTACCTTGTCGAAGTCCAACTTCAAACTTTTCGTCTTGGCATCGTAGATCTGTCCACCGAGTTGCGTGTAATAGGCAATGAAGAGTCTTTCACCCATCATTGCGCCGATTTCGCTAGAAATGCCGACTTCGAGTCCCAATTTTTCCTTAGCTTGCTTCGCATAATTCAACAGTTCGTCCCAGGTCTTGGGAACAAGAACTTCACCTTTCGCATCAACTAAACCCGCTTGTCTCAAAAGTTTCTTGTTGTAATAAAGCACGAGAGGATGGGTATCGAACGGGATCGCATAGAGTTTCCCATCGAAACGAGCTTTTTCCGCTATCTCTGGTACGTAATCTTCCAAGATGCCCTTGGAAACGTATTTGTCAAGTGCCACCAAGGCATCTCTGGATGCAAAATCCGGCAGGACAGCCAGATGCATAACAGAAACGTCCGGTGGGTCTCCTGCAGATATTGCGGTGATCAACTTGTTGTAAAGTTGGCCCCATTCTACGATTTGTTCGACAACTTCGATGTCTGGATTCTCTGCGTTGAATTTTTTGATGAGCTCGGTGACGAGGAAACCTTCTCCACCACTGAAGAAAGTCCAGACAGTGATTGTGGTTTTTGCGAGGACCAAAGCGAGGAAGGAGAGCAAAACCATGACTGTGAGCAACCTCTTCATACAAACACCTCCTCAATTAAGATTCACACTATAACGATAACATTAACGTTCACCTAATTCAAGAAAAGAAAAATGAAGATAAAAAGAGCTAAAAGAAGCAAGGATAAATTTCCCTTACAAAATTTAAGAGAATCATATCAAAAAGGTGATATTCGATCAACCGAGGCGTGCAAGATCGGAAAAAAACGAACGATTCGCCGAGTTTTCAGATGTTTCTCAAGATTTTCTTCGTTCAAACCGCTTCACCAGCTCGAACAGCGGTACGATCAACACAGCAGCTAAGGCACTAACCAAGAGTTGACGTCCTGTGAGTGTCGCTGTACCGAAGACGTCCTGCAAGCCGGGAATATATATCACTGCTAAGAGCAACATGAATGATACAACGCAAGCCAAGATCAAGCGTGGATTGTTCTTGATACCAACTTTGAACAACGAATGCCTGAGTGATTTCGAGTTGAGAGCGTGGAACAACTGACCTGTACAAAGCGTGAAGAACACCATAGTTCTCAGAAGACTTATTTCATCGTGCTCCATGAGGGCCCAGCCGTAGACGAAGAGTGTTAGAACAGATAGTAATATTCCACCGATGAGTATCTTCCTCAGAACTTCTCCGCTCATGATTCCTTCCTTAGGATCCCTCGGCGGTCTGCTCATGACGTCTGGTTCAGCTGGTTCTACACCGAGAGCGAGTGCAGGTAGACCGTCGGTAACCAGGTTCATCCAGAGTATCTGTACTGGTATCAGA
>CAYXCE010000026.1:0-10148 GCA_964463395.1 uncultured Pseudothermotoga sp. | reverse complement strand
GTACATGTGGTAACGAATCCACCATATGGGGTGAGAATCCAAGATACCGGTGAAGATTTCCATTTGAGGTTCAAAAAACTATTCGATATATTTGAAGATTCGAGAATCTGTCTGATCAGTCCAAGCGACAATCTTGAGGGATCACTGAAAGTTAAAGCTCTGAAAAAGCTGCGCTTCCAAAACAGCGGTATATGGACTTGGTTTTACATCTTCGATTCGAAATGAAAGAAAAAGGGGCTCTTACGAGCCCCTTTGTTTTTCTGGAGAAAACCCCTAGGCCATCTTTTCTTCTTCAGCAGCGCGAGGAGTTTCCTCAATTTGGATGTTGGCAAAGATTTCCAATCCAGTTCCAGCTGGTATGAGCTGGCCAACTATGACGTTCTCTTTCAAACCATGGAGATAATCAACTCTACCTTCGATGGCTGCCTCAGTGAGGACCTGCGGTGTCTGCTGGAATGAAGCTGCACTGAGCCAACCTTCCTGTTCCAAAGAAGCCTTGGTGACTCTGAGTAACCTTCTTCTGTACTTCATCGGTTCTTTTGGTGCTATTTGATAAACTGTAGGTCTGCCATCTTCCAGTACAACTATCTCCTTAATCCCTGCATTGACAGATTTTTCGACGAGTTCTTCTGTGACCTCTGCTCCTTCAGGAGCGATCTGCACGATCTCGTCGTTTACCTTTGCTACGACTTTCTTAGCGAGAATCTTTCCAACAACAGCGTTCCGATTGCTCTGCACGCGAGTGTTCGACTTCAAGATCTCACTGTTTATTCTCATAGCTTCCGCAAGTGGAAGCAACTCTCCAGGTAAAAAGTCCGTATCGCCCGGATCTATAACTTCGACTCTCCCAAGCATCTGTCTAATGATTATTTCAAAATGTTTGTTGTGAATCTCGACTCCCTGTTCGACATAAACCTTCTGAGTCTCTCTGAGCAGATACATAGCCGTGACCTCAACACCAAGTGCATCCATGAGTTTTCTCAGCTTCACAGCACCCGTGGTGAGCATTTGACCGGGTAGCACCTTTTGTCCCTTGGTCACATTTTCTTTCACTTTTTCTGGAACTTCATATTCGTGTATTTCACCAGCTAGATCTTCAATGTATATCTTCTTTTTGCCGTCCACTTCTTTTATGTCTTTCACGAAACCCGCAACCATACTGAATACACCCTCGGGCTCTTTGAGCTTCTTTCTAGCCTCGAAGAGTTCTTCGGCCCTGGGCAATCCTTGTGTTATATCTGCAGCTGTTGCAATACCTCCAGTGTGGAAAGTTCTCATCGTGAGTTGTGTACCAGGTTCTCCGATCGATTGAGCCGCAATTATTCCAACAGCCTCTCCAACATTGACTACTTTGTGGTTCGATAGGTCCATACCATAGCACATCGCACACACGCCTCGTTCAGCCTCGCACGTTAAGGGAGATCTCACATAGATATTGGGCCTCACTTTAACTGTACTCACACCATGCTGCTCGAGCGTGGCAGCTGTTACTTCATCTATTTCTTCCTGGTACACAAGCAATTGTTTTTCACCTTTCTTGTCCCAAACTACTTCCTGAGATATGGTTCCAACGACAGGGTAAACTTTTATCTTGATCTGCTTTTTACCAGCATTTCGGGCGTTGCGAACCAAATCCCAATTAACCTCTGCGCCAACTTCGTAAACTGTACCATCTCCGAGTCTTATCTCCTCGCTGGTTACAGCGTAAGAGATCGGTAACTGCAAGCTCTGCAGGTCGAGAGTTTGTTCGATACACACTGGAACAGACACAACATACTTGGATAAAAAGTCAGCATCCTCATCCGATAGCAGACAGTTTCTGGTATATTCTCTACCACTCTTTGGATTTCTCACCACTTCACCAGTTAGGGGGTCTAAGACGTCTTTTGCTAAAACTCTACCGAACAAGAAATCCTTCAGCTTTTGAACTGTTAAAGCATCACTCACAAGTTCCATCGCCTTGATACCATTTTCTGTGCCGCAGTCAGTCATCGTTATGAACACACTCTGCGAGACGTCAACGAGCCTTCTTGTTAGATAACCGGCGGAAGACGTTCGAAGCGCAGTATCTGCGGCACCTTTTCTTGCGCCATGCGTTGATATGAAGAATTCAAGCGAATTCAAACCTTCTCGGAAGTTCGAAATTATCGGTATCTCAATGGTCTTTCCAGACGGATCAGCCATCAAACCTCTCATACCTGCCAGTTGCTTGACTTGGTCTATGTTACCCCTAGCACCCGAATTGACCATCATGTACACGGGATTGAACGGATTCTCACCGAGCGATTCATAGGTGACTTTTTGGACATCCTCTGTCGCTTTGGTCCAAACTTTTATGATTTCTTTGTATCTTTCCTCGTAGGTGAGGAAACCTTCAGCATATTCTGCCTCAATTTTTTCCACTTTCTGCAAAGCATCTTTGATGATTTCATCTTTCTTCGGTGACACAACTAAGTCTTTCAGCGATATGGTCAAGCCTGAAATGGTAGCATAATGAAAGCCTAGATCCTTTATATCGTCCAATAGATCCGCCGTGGCTTCCATGCCATGTCTTTTGAAGGTTTCATATATGAGGTCCTTGATCTCTTTTTTACCGAACGTTTTGGTATAGTCTCTCAAATCCTCGGGCACGATTTCGTTGAATATGATCCGCCCGATGGTGGTCTTGACGGTCTGTTCCTCGCCATTCTTTCTCACTCTCGCTAGGACTGGTGTGTGCAAACCAACGAAACCTAAGAAGTGAGCCAAGACGGCTTCTTCAGGCGAGCTGAACTTGTAGTGAATCTTATCTTTACTGATGGAGTCATAACCCTTGTCCACAGCCGTCAAATAGTAAACGCCGACGATTATATCTTTTCCGGGCATCGAAATGGGTTTACCGTGTGCTGGAGATATGATGTTGTACCTAGACAACATGAGATAACGAGCCTCTGCTTGTGCAGCGGCGGAAAGAGGCACATGAACTGCCATTTGGTCTCCGTCGAAGTCCGCGTTGAAAGGTGGACAAACGAGCGGATGCAACTGTATAGCATTTCCTTCTATAAGTTTCGGTTCGAACGCTTGTATGGACATCCTGTGCAAAGTTGGTGCTCGATTTAAAAGCACAGTTTGTCCTTTGATGACCTCTTCGAGAACATCCCACGCTTCTGGCATTTCACGCTCAATAATAGCTTTCTTGAGTTTTCGAGCCGTTCTGCTGCTTTCTCCACCTTCTTCGAGCAATCTCGCGAGTACGAATGGCTTGAACAACTCTAGTGCCATTTTCTTTGGAAGGCCGCATTGATGGATCTTTAACTCCGGACCAACAACTATAACTGCCCTGCCAGAATAATCAACTCGTTTACCGAGTAGGTTCCTTCTGAATCTACCCTTCTTTCCCTTGACAAGATCTGTCAAAGACTTCAGAGGTCGACCGTTTCT
The DNA here is from genome assembly GCA_964463395.1 of uncultured Pseudothermotoga sp. Taxonomy (GTDB): domain Bacteria; phylum Thermotogota; class Thermotogae; order Thermotogales; family DSM-5069; genus Pseudothermotoga_A. Next base: position 6,728 of record CAYXCE010000026.1, on the reverse strand, counting down.
ATCAGCAACGGGTCTTCCCATCCTGCCGTTGTAGATCAAGCTGTCTACAGCCTCTTGGAGCATTCTCATCTCGTTCCGAATCATGACTTCTGGTGCGTTGAGCTCCAGAAACCTCTTCAATCTATTATTTCTGTTGATAACCCTTCTGTAGAGATCATTTAAATCCGTGGTTGCAAATCTTCCACCGTCTATTTGGATCATAGGTCTCAACTCTGGAGGAATCACTGGTAGTGCTTCCAGTACCATCCATTCGGGTTTTGCACCAGACTTGATCAAGCTTTTGACAATCTTCAATCTCCTGAGAAGTTTTAGAGCCCTTCCACTACTCTTTGGAAGCTGTGCTAACTCCGCTTCTATTTGCGCCCTGAGCTTTTCGAGATCTATCATCTCAAGTAACTTTTTCACAGCTGCTGCACCATATTGTGCTTCTATCTTGCCTGGATAAAGCTCTTTGTAAGCCTCGTATTCGTTCTCAGTAACGATAGAGCCTACAGCTAAACCTGTCTCCTTTGCGAGTTCTTCATCTATTTTTGTGATGGCAAGTATCGGTCTATCGTTCTCAACCTCGGTTTCAACAGAGAACTGGTTGGGATAGTATTCTTCAAACAGTTTATACTCAGCTAGAGACAAATACTCATCCTCAAAGAGGAACCTGTCCGCAAGGTAGTCACCTGCTTTAACTTTGTCCCCATCATTAACGTACGCCAGTGCTCCTTCAAAAATGGGATATTTCTTCTCGGCTGCAACTTGCTCAACATAAATGAATCCAGATGACAATACCTCGTATGAACCATCCTCTAGAGGTCTTACATTCAATTCTTTGCTGAACACCACTTTTCCAGAGGCAGGACTTCTCATTGCTTGGATCATGCCTGCAGTCCAGATCTGATCGCCAGCTTTGACTTTTGATCCATTCTTTACCGTGAGCCTTGAACAATACGGAATCGAAACAGTCATGGGTTGATCTTTACTAGTTGCAAGTGGTTTCAACGTTAAACTCGACGTTAACTCGTCTATCTCGACAGTACCGTCAAATGGTGCATAAAGCGCTGGGATCTCCTTTTCTCCGACGATGATGTCATTTTGCGAGATCTCCTGGCCATTTTTGACCAAAAGGATCATTCCTGGGAACAACTGCAATTGTGATCGAACAACGTTGCGTACCATGATCCAAGTTACTGTTCTTCCAGTGTTTGACCGTTCGTTCTTCAAACTCACTTCACCATCTATTTCTGAAACCACTGGTGTCTTCGGATTCTTGACTATGACAGCTTGTTCCGCTTCAAAATCGAGAACTTTTTTGTATATGTTGTACTCGGTTTCGTAGATTACATCTGCCTCGGCAAATTGAGTCTTTTTGGGATTAGTAACGATGTAAGCTTTCTCTATGATTCGTCTGCTACCATAATAGATTATGTTCTCCAAGTCTCGAGCAGGAATATTGAGCAAAGTGGAGAGGATACTCGGTGTGCTTTTGAGATACCATATATGAACCACGGGTGCCGCAAGTTCGATGTGTCCCATCCTCTTACGTCTCGCATCTTTGGATTCAACCCTCACACCGCATCTTTCACAAACGGTTCCTTCATATTTTTTACCCTTGTATTTCCCACAGGCACACTCATAATCCTTAGTTGGTCCAAAAATCTTCTCGCAGAATAGACCATCTCGTTCTGGTTTGAAAGTTCTGTAATTTATTGTTTCGGGCTTCTTCACTTCCCCACTCGACCAGCTCCTGATAGTATCTGGGGAAGCAACACCTATTTTTACCGCCGCAATCTTTCGCTTGAAAGTAGAAATAGCCATCCTTTTTCCCTCCTCGGCGCTCAATTCAGAATCTGTCAATATCTACTTCGTTACCATTCTCGTCATAAACCCTTACATCGAGCGCCAGACCTCTGAGTTCCTTGATCAACACTCTAAAGCTTTCAGGTACACCAGGTTCAGGAATGTTCTTACCCTTGAGAATGGCTTTGTATACCTCGTTCCGTCCCTTAATATCATCGGATTTTATCGTGAGCATCTCGTTCAAAGTATGTGCAGCACCATGTGCTTCTAGAGCCCAAACCTCCATCTCTCCAAATCTCTGACCACCAAATTGGGCCTTCCCACCGAGAGGTTGCTGGTGGATCAACGAGTAAGGGCCTGTAGATCTGGCGTGTATCTTATCGCGTGCTATGTGTATGAGTTTCATCATATATATGTACCCAACAACGACGGGTTCTGCAAATGGCTCGCCTGTTCTTCCATCTCTCAAAACAACCTTACCGGAAGGATCGTTCTCATCGTCACCTTCTTCTAATCCTACGGCTTTTCTTTCTTTGTATAACCATGGGAGAATATCTTTCTCCTTGGCCCCGTCGAAAACAGGTGAGGTAAACCAACTGTTGGTCAGCTTTGCTAGCCATCCAAGATGCGTTTCGAGGATCTGGCCAACGTTCATCCTAGACGGAACTCCAAGCGGGCTCAGAACGATTTGCACAGGTGTACCATCCGGCAGGAAAGGCATGTCTTCTTTAGGAAGAATCTTGGAAACAACACCCTTGTTTCCATGTCGACCTGCGAGTTTATCTCCAACTTCGAGTGTCTTTCTACTCGCCACATAAACCTTGACCAGTTTGTTGACACCCGGACCTAATTCTGCGACGTCCTCCTTGTCGAAGACCTGAACATCGATGACTCTGCCCTCGGTACCGTGCGGCAACCTTAAGGATGTGTCCTTAACATCTTTTCCTCTCTCACCGAAGACGGATCTTATAATTTTTTCTTCCGGTGTTGTTTCACCCTCACCTTTAGGTGTTACTTTTCCAACAAGAATATCTTGTGGTCCTACGTATGCACCGATCCTGACTATGCCATTCTCATCAAGATTCTTCAGAGCTTCCTTATTGACGTTTGGAATGTCTGCGGTGATTTCCTCTGGCCCAAGTCGCGTATCCCGAGCTTGCGTTTCGTAAACCTCTATATGAATAGATGTGAAGACATCATCCTCGAGCAGTTCTTCACTAACAAGAATCGCATCCTCGAAGTTATAACCCTCCCAAGACATGAAAGCAACCAAGATGTTTCGGCCGAGAGCAAGTTCACCCATGTCAGTGGCCGGACCGTCCGCAATAACTTCTCCTTTTCTCACACGCTCACCAACGTTCACTATCGGTCTCTGGTTTATGACTGTATCCTGATTCGTTCTGATGAATTTCATCAATCTGTATTCGTCAAGAACTGGTTTGCCATCCTTGTACAGAAGGTTTCCACTCTCATCTGTTCTATGAACAACGATTCTTCTGGCATCAACCTTTTCAACAATCCCATCGTGCTTTGCTACGACAAGATATCCAGAATAGAGTGCGGCATCGTGTTCAACACCTGTAGCTACAAAAGGTGCTTCAGGTTTCAACAGCGGAACAGCTTGGCGTTGCATGTTGGAACCAATCAAGGCTCTGTTCGCATCGTCATGCTCAAGGAACGGTATCAAAGACGTTGACACGGACACAATTTGCTTTGTGGATACGTCCATGAACTGAACTTTTTCTTTTTCTACGTACAAAATCTTTTGCATGTACCTCACTGGTACCTTATCTTCAACGATCATCATATTCTGATCAACTTTCACAGTGCAAGGTGCAATATAGTAGTGTTCCTCCTCATCCGCTGTCAAGTACACAATTTCATCTGTAACCTTACCTTTCCTGACACGTCTATAGGGGGTAGTTAGAAAACCAAACTTGTCAACTGTTGCGTAAACGGCAAGTGAGGTTATCAAACCTATGTTTGCACCCTCTGGAGTTTCGATAGGACACATCCTACCGTAATGCGAATGATGAACGTCACGAACTTCGAACCTTGCTCGTTCTCTTTTCAATCCCCCCGGGCCAACAGCTGTTAATCTTCTTTTATGAGTCAGTTCAGCCAGTGGATTCACTTGTTCCATAAACTGTGAGAGAGGACTGGTAGCGAAAAATTGGTTTACCCCTGCAATAATAGTTTTTATGTTGATCAAACTTTGGACAGAGATTTTGTCGAGCGAATTGTAAAGAGTCAATCTCTCCTGAATGAGCCTTTGGGCTTTTGAGAAGGCCCTTTCGAACTCTAGTTTAATGAGCTCTCCAACTGTTCTGACCCTTTTGTTTCCGAGGTGATCTTTGGTATCCATGATCTCAGGATTCTTGCTCACTTCCAGCAAATACCTAGTTGCCAACACGAGGTCCATAGGTGTGAGGACGAGGTCGGTAGGTTCATAGTTCATCTTTTCAGCTTCTGTCTCGGTCATTTTCTTGACCTGAACTAGATACTTCCTGTAAGCTTGCAGTAGTTTTCGATTTATCTTGTATCGACCCACTTCTGAAAGTTCGAACCTTTCTGGGGTGAAATACAAACTGTTGAGATACGCCTTGGCTGCGTTGACCCTTGGTATTTCACCCGGCTTGAGTTTTCTGTAGATCTCTATATACGCTTTGTTCGAATCAACCTCTCCATACACACTGTTAAGCTTTTCCAACGTTTTCTGCGCCACAGGGTGTGCTCTTACGATAGTTGTGAGCCTCGACTCGAGAATCATTTTTGCAGCATGTTCTGTTAATACGCCTCCGCGCTCAACGATCTTTTTCCCTTCGACAACAACATCTTGAAGAATTATCGAACCCACAGCCTTCATCATGGTATACTCATCTTCAGCGTCGATAACTTCTGGGAAAAGATCAAGTATATCGAGATCATTCTCGTAGCCTAGGGCTTTGAACAACAGGAATAAGTTGATTCTTCTCTTTCGATCTATACGTGCGTAGAACATATCATCTGCTGTGTTATAAAGAATCTCCAGCCAAGCACCCCTAACTGGTAAAAAATGAGCAACATAGATAGGAGCTGCTGCCTGAGTTTTCGGTATTTCATCAACAAAGTAAACTCCAGGAGCTCTCACAAGCTGATTCACAACCACACGTTCTGCACCATTGATCACAAAGGTACCATTCTCAGTCATGTACGGTATCGATCCAAGGAAAGCCTCTTCCTCTCTCATTTCACCTGTGTTGATGTCTGTTATCCTCACAGTCGCGTATACGGGGACTTGGTAGGTTAAACCTTTTTGTTTGCATTCCTCTATCGATGCGTTGGGTTCTCCGATTCTTGTTGAAACGAATTCCAGTACAAAACCTTTTTCGCCCTTTCTTAAGTCACCTTTGTGTGGTTGAGAAGTTATCGGTGATAATTTCTTCAGTATCTCCATCAAACCATCTTGTAGGAACTCTTTGTAGGATTCGATCTGAATGGCAATTAAGTTCGGTACTTTCAAAGCGTCGACAGTGCGGCCAAAAGTTAAACGCTCGCGCTTACCATAAAGGACCGTTCGCATTTTATCACCTCGTCAGATCAATGGAGTGGAAGCACAGGAAACTGAACGAAGCCCAAGACGCAGGCATGCCTAAGTATAATAGCATAAAACAACCTATACCAGCAAGGCTGGTATAGGTTTGATACAATCTTTTTGCAGTTGAGAAAATTTGTTCACATCACTTCAAAATAACCTCTGCACCAGCTTCTTCCAACTTCTTCTTGATCTCTTCTGCTTCATTCTTTGGGATACCACTCTTAACTATTGCATCAGGACTACCGGCTTTTTCAACGAGATCCTTAGCTTCTTTCAAACCTAAACCTGTGATTTCCCTCACAACTTTGATCACATTGATCTTGTTTGCGCCGTGACTCTTCAGAATCACACTAAATTCCGTTTTTTCTTCAACTGCTGCCTGCGCAGTAGGTGCTGCACCTGCTACAGGTGCCGCTACTGCTGCCACCGCTACAGGAGCTGCAGCTGTGACACCGAATTTCTCTTCCAAAGCCTTCACTAACTGTGCGAGTTCCGCAACTGTCAATTTCTCGATCGCCTCAACAATCTGTTCTACCGTCATTTTCAAACACCTCCAGTACTCTCAGATTTCTTTTTGTCCTCAATAGCGCTCAAGACACAAACGAGCTTTCTTAACACACCGTTCAACGTGAACACAAGGCCATACAATGGTCCCTGTACTCTGCCAACAACCATCGCGTAGAGTTCCTTCTTTGTTGGCAGGTTAGCCAAGTCTGGTACTTGTTCTGCACTGAACACCTTTCCTTCGAGAAAACCACCCTTGAAAAAATTCTCGAGTTTTTTCTCTTTCGCAAAACTCACCAGCAATTTCAGGGCATCTAACGGATCTCCTGATATGGAGTAGAAAACAGCTGTAGGCCCTCTCAGAAAATCCTCGTAATCTGATTTACTGTATCCAGCCTTTGCAAGGGTTATCGAGGCAAGCGTATTTTTTACGACCGTTAGCTTGGCGTCCTTTCCATACTTTGAAACTATCCTCTTGCGTAATTCCCTGAGTGTTGCAACGTCTAGTCCGAAGAAATTCACGAACACCAACAAGTTTGCTTTCGGGAAAACTTCCATTAAATCTTTCAAAACTTGTTGCTTCTTTTCCTTCGTTATCAACAACAGCACCTCCTTCCAATTAAAAAGGGCCTCTTTCCACAAGAGACCCCGCTCAACCAAAGCACCACTTTTCTTATTCGCCTCGGTAGGCGGGGTAACCCCTTTAGGATAAACCTACTTTCTTCGGCGACACAATTAATTAATCAACTCAACATTTCAATATTCAAATCTTTGCCGCTTCCAGCTCGGAAAGATTGAGTTTCACACCAACCCCCATCGTAGATGTCAATACGGCTTTCCTAATGAATTGACCTTTGAT
>CAYXCE010000025.1:0-10209 GCA_964463395.1 uncultured Pseudothermotoga sp. | reverse complement strand
ATGGTAGAAAGATTGGTTCGACACCGATCGAGTTGCAGATGGAACCAAAAAGCTACGAGGTCGTACTCTACAAAGAAGGTTTCTGCAGGGTGAAGAGGTCTGTGACGTTGCAACCTCACGAGACGAAGAAACTACACATCGAACTTCCCGACACACCGACCGTTCAGATCGTCTCGAGACCATCGGCACGGTTGTGGGTGAATGGAAACTACTTGGGTGAAACGCCATTGAGTGTGAAATTGCCCGCCGGTGAGTACGACTTCAGACTCGAAGCTGAGGATTTTTTCAGTGTCAGCGAAAAAGTCAGAGTTTCTGCGGACGAAGAACAAACCTTTGAATTTTCTCTCATTCCCAGTGCGAAACTGTTCGTTCAAGCGAGTCCACCACACGCAACTGTTTCTCTGAACGGGGAGACCAAAAGACAACCTGCGAGTTTTTTCGAACTCCCAATCGGTGAAAAGACCATCGCAGTCAGAGCAACCGGATACGAGGAAAAGATCCAGAAAATCGAGCTGAAACAAGGTATGAACTTCCTCCACGTTTCGCTGGAACCGAGATCCCACCAACTCGATGTGGTCGCACCAGAAGAAGCCATGATCTTTGTCGATGCGACGAGCATAGGACGCGGTTCAACGAGCGCGAAGCTTTCACAGGGTATACACATGATCGAAGCGAGGCTCGGTGAAAAACGTTGGATGGGACTGATCGACCTTTCGAAAGATGAAAAAATCGAGATCAATTTCAACGTTGCGACCGTCCTGTTATTGGGCGATAGAAAGACCACCTATACCGTGGAAGGAATGGTTCTCAGGCCACCATCTTTGATCTATCTTCCTGAAGGTTTTCACACGATCAAGATGAACGATAGGGAAAGAACGATCGAATTTTTCGCTGGGAGATTGTACACCTTCTCTCCTGAGGATTTGGCCTATCTGTGCATCTTCAGTGATGTCGTCGTTGAGTGCCAGGTGAACCAGGAATTTGTGGGCCTTTCTCCTGTGTTATTCTATCCAGTGAAACCTGGTATCTGGAAAGTCAGCACGGTCGTTTGGGAAAAGGAAGTGATGGCCGAGCCATCGGAGATCGTCTATATCAGGGTAGGAGGTGATTGACATGAAGAGAACGCTGCTCGTGTTCCTCATGTTAATGGGTTGTTTGTTCTTTGCCCAGGTGGACATCAAGGACGTTTCACCCGTCCTCGACATCTATGTTCCAGTGTCATTCGTGATCGAAAACAAGATCATGGAACTCGACGAGAACGGCAACTTCAGGGGAGGACTTTTGACCACGAGGTTCGACATAGCACAGTACATATACAGAACGATCAAGACCTTCCAGTTGGACGAGTTAAACAAAAGATTATCGACGATCAGCGATGCTCAAAAAGAAATCTTTGCAAAAACTGCGGGACTCGAGGCAGCCTACAAAACTTACGATCAGAGGCTGAGAGAGATCGAAAACGCCACGGTGAACCTGCAGAGCCAGATCGACAAACTCTCGCAAGAACTCTTTTCTCAGTTGCAGAAACAATTCTTGGACTACGTCAAGGCTCAGGAGAACCAGCTTGGTAAGATCGATGCCTTGACGTCGAGAGTCGATGCGCTCGAAAAACTCAGCTCGGAACTCTTCAAGCAAGCTCAATCGCAACAGAGTGAATTGGAAGCCTTCTCTAAAGAGCAGACGAACATCAAGAATCAGCTTTTGAATCTATCACAACAACTGTCCACAATGAAGATCTCTCTGGACACACTCAACAAGAAATTCGATCAGCTCTCCAGCGATCTAGCAAGCTTCAAAGACTCAACGAAAAACGAGTTCAACGCTTTTTCAATCTTGATAGATCAGAAAATATCTGCATCCGAAGGTAAGATGAACTTCACATTGAAGAGCATGCAGAACGAGCTCGCATTGCAGAAGAAAGAGTTGATGGATAGGGCGGAAGAAATGAACAAGCTCAAGCAACAGCTGCAGGAAGTACAGGCGAGACTAGCAACATTGGAAGGTTTCGCTTCCAAGCAGCAAGTTCAGGAACTCAGAAGTCAGTTGAACGAACTGACTCAAAAGGCTTCAAAAATTGAAGAAGATCTCAAAAACTTGGAGAACAAATTGGTGTCATTCGATATCTCGAGACTTCAGAAAAGAATCGAGGAACTTGAGGTGAAAAACAAAACGCTCGAATCCAATCTCAACATGGCTTACATCATTGGAGGCGTCGGCATCGCTGTGGGTTTGCTGGCGTTGATCTTCGCGATGGGACGGTGAAAACGGATGAAGAAAACTCTCCTGTGCTTGTTGGTCCTGATTCCTTTGAGTCTCTCTTTCGCCAAAACTGTACACATAGTTTCGAACTACGTTAAACCCGAGAAGGACAGAGCCTACTACGAAGGAAACGTAAAAGTACAAGTTGAGGAAGACAAACTGAAACCTTTTTGCCAATCGATGATCGTATCGAGATTTCAAAACGAGTGGAGATTGATCGATGCCACCTCAACGTTCATCGAGTTCGAGAACGGTGAGGCAACAGCCACGAGTTTGAAGTACGATTTGAAGATCAAGAGTGGCACACTCCTGGGCAACGTCGAGGCGAAGATGATAGATGAGGAGAGCTCCGACGTTGTTCAACTGAAAACCGAAAAGTTGATCTTCGATCTCGACAAGAACGTCTTTCAAACCGACACACAAGTTCAGATAATCAAGGGAAATATCGAAGCCTCAGCAAAAACTTTATTCTACGACAGAAAATCGGGACTGATCAAATTGACGGGATCCGTCGTGCTCGTGGACCATGAAAAGAATTTGAAGATGTGGGCCGATACCGTCGAAATAAAGACGGCCACCGATGAGATGAACGCCACGAATGCGAGGGTGGAAATCGTTGTGAAGGAGTGATCGAAATTGCTGGATATACGTCTGTTCAGGGAGAATCCAGAGTACGTGAAGAACGCTCTGAAAAATAGAAACTACGATACCTCCATTGTGGACGAGATCGTTTCACTCGACACGAAAGTTAGACAACTGACCAACGAGGTGAACCAGCTCAGAGCGCAACGCAACAACATCTCAAAACGTGTTGCGCAAGCGAAAGCGCGCGGTGATGAACAGGAAGTGTTGCAACTGACGGAGGAAGGAAAAAAGATCAATGAACGCATAGAGTTCGTAGAAAAAGATCTCGATGAGATCAAAGAGAAATTGAACAAGCTCATGCTCTACGTGCCGAACATCCCGCACGAGAGTGTACCCGTTGGGCCGGATGAAACACACAACGTTGAAGTGAGGAAGTGGGGAGAACCGAGAAAGTTCGACTTTTCTCCGAAAGCACACTGGGATCTCGGGCCAGAACTTGGTCTTATGGATTTCGATAGGGCAGCGAAACTTTCGGGCTCACGGTTTACGATCATGTATTCTGCTCTCGCCAGGCTCGAACGTGCGCTGATCAATTTCATGCTCGATCTCCACACCAAAGAACACGGTTACACCGAAGTTTGGGTACCGCACTTGGTGAAGCGTGGTACGATGACTATCACCGGCCAACTGCCGAAGTTCGAAGAAGAAGCTTACAGGATCGATTCTGACGATCTCTTCCTCATTCCTACGGCGGAAGTACCGCTCGTGGCACTCAGATCGGATGAGATCTTGGAAGAGAAATATTTGCCTCTGCTCTACACTGCATACACCCCTTGCTACAGGAGAGAGGCTGGCAGTTATGGTAAGGACATACGAGGCATGATAAGACAACACCAGTTCGACAAGGTGGAACTGGTGTGGGTAACGACTCCTGAACGCTCTTTCCAAGACCTCGAAACGCTCGTCCAACACGCGGAAGAAGTCCTGAAGAGACTCGAGTTGCCATACCGAGTAGTGTTGCTTTGCACCGGTGATATGGGCTTCGGTGCAGCGAAGACCTACGACATAGAAGTGTGGTTGCCATCTTACAACGCCTACAAAGAAATCTCTTCGTGTAGTAACGACGCAGACTTTCAAGCGAGGCGTGGAAACATTCGCTACAGAAGAAAAGACGGAAAGCTTGAATTCGTTCACACACTGAACGGCTCAGGTGTCGCAATAGGGAGAACGTTGGTCGCGATCATGGAGAACTACCAGAGATCAGATGGGAGGATCGATGTACCCAAAGCTTTGCAACCGTACCTCGGTTGTGAGGTGATCCCCTGATTGCCCCACTTGTTTTATGGAAGTTTTGAAGCGAACAAAATCGTACTCGATGCGCACGAAACAAAGCATTTGAAAGTGGTGAGGCTGAAAGAAGGGGAAGAAATACTCGTCACGGATGGGAAGGGTAAACTGTATCACTGTCGTATTTCGAAGATCGGCAGAGACGAATCCATAGCCCAGATATTGGAGTCTAAAGAGAAGAGAGAAAAAACACTTCCGATAACTTTGTGTATCGCTTCACAGCACTGGGAACGACTCAGGTGGCTCTTGGAAAAGGCTGTTGAACTGGGCGTAGCGAAACTGACCATCTACACATCGAACAGGAGCAGATCTTACACCGACAAAGTTGAAAAGATCGAGCTTGTGATCCGTAATGCTGCCAAACAGTGTGGTAGATGTTTGTTTCCGAGTGTGGAGGTCTTGGACAATTTCGAATTATCCGTTGAGCCAGAAAAAACGTTCGTGTTACATCGATCTGGAGAGAAACTGACGATCGAAAGGGCGGCCCAGTTCAACAATATCGTGGTCGGTCCTGAAGGGGATTTCACAGAATCGGAATTAAAATTGCTGCGCTCGAAGTACACTCTGTTCAACCTCGGTGAGACTATATTCAGATTTGAAACGGCGGCCTTGCTCGTCATGGGATTGATGTATTTTTTGAAAGATTCCTCTTGAGGAGGTGGCGCTTGTGAAAAAGGGTGAGAAGGTGCTGTCCTTTGTGAAATTCGAAAAGGAACTTGAGAGTGCTTATCGAGAGAGACTTTCCGCCGTGAAAAGGCCTGAGGAAACGGGCGATGTTTTCATCGAGTTCGCCATCAAATTTCTGAACAAAGTGAATCCTCAGATCACGAAAGATCTTTCAGACCAGATTTATTTCGAGCCCGAAAACGAAAACGGTTACAGGCTTTCAACTGAACTTGAACGCATCTTGGGCCAAGAGCTGCTCACGAAGAGCGATCTGACCGCTATCCTCAAGAGGATGGCGCTGAACGCCGTGCACAGTAGGAAATCCTTGCTTGCCGACACCGAAAGGACGGATCTGTTCAGATTGCAGGAAAGACCTGATCAACGCTGACAGTAAATCACGGTTATCAGTGCGCCCACAATCATGATGGCTCCCATCAGAACGAAGACCAATTTGAAGGAGATGTTTGCCAGCCAACCAGCAATGAGTGGACCGAACAAACTTCCGAAGAACCTGACGGAGGTCAACAAACCCAAAAATTCTGCCTTCCTGTTGGCTGGCACGTTTTTTGTGACGAAGTCTGTGGCACCGTTGATGAAAGTGCCGAAACCAAAACCAGACACCGTGTAGGCCAACAACACCATCAACTTCGAATCCGCAGGAACGAAGAGCAGAGCTCCAAGGCCAGACGCAAACATACCGAAGGAAGCCACATATTTACTCGCGATCTTGTTGATCATCCAGCCGGCCAGAAAGTGCGATGGGATCTGCATGAAGGGGTTCGAAGCCGCGAGCAGGATGGTTTCCGATTTGCTCAGACCCACGTCTTCTACCAAATAGACCGCTATCAACGCGAAGGTTCCACCTATGCCGAGCTGTCTCAGAAAAGAACCGAGGTACATCGCCCAAAGATTCTTCTTTTTGAGAACGCTTTTCGAACTGATCGCAGAGAACACCCTCTGAAGGTTCGTCCTTTGAACTTCGTATCTTTGATGCGGCGCAGCTGAAGCGATCTTGATGAAATAGAGCATTCCAAGTGAGGCGAAGTAGAGAATGAGCATGACCCAAACGACCGTCAGTACGCTGAGCAGAGGTGAGATGACGAGCCTACCCAAACCCATACCGAATGAGTTCACCGCGTTCATGATGCTCAGCACGACGTTACTGCTCAAGCGGGAAGATTCAACGAAGATGGCTGTGGCTATGGGATCGAAGGCGCTCGAAAAAAAAGTGAACAGTGCCGCGATCGAGAAAAAATGTCCCGCCGTCTTAGCAACGACGTAGAGAGGTAAAAAGCACATTGAAATCGCTATAGCGATGAAGAGAACTCTCTTTCTGCTTTTAGATTCGTCGCTCAACGCACCCCAGAAAGGTGTCGCCAAACTTCCAACGGCGCTGTTGATGGTCGAGAGTAACCCGATGGAGAAAAGGTCTATAGATAACTCTCTCATCCTGAGCTGGAGCAGCATATCGTAATTCAGTACACCGAAGCTTTTGAGAAAAGAGGCAAGATAAAGGCTTAACCTATTCCCATTCGATGGTCGCTGGTGGCTTTGAACTGACGTCGTACACTACCCTCCCGACTCCTTTGACGCTGTTCAGAATCCTGCGCGATATCAAGTCTAACACATCGTGCGGCAGTCTTGACCAATCTGCGGTCATGCCTTCAACACTGTCGACGCACCTTATCGCGAGCACGTAATCGTAAGCCCTTCTGTCTCCCCTCACACCAACGGATTTCACTGGCAACAACACCGAAAAAGCCTGCCAAACTTTTTCGTACCAACCTGTCTCCCTCAGCGTTTCGATCAACACGCTGTCTGCCTCTCTGAGTATGTTCAGTTTCTCCTCGTTCACCTCGCCAATCACTCGCACTGCGAGGCCCGGTCCTGGGAAGGGGTGTCTGTGGATCACGCTGCGGGGTATACCCAGCATCTCTCCAACAATCCTCACTTCGTCTTTGAAAAGGTTTCTCAAAGGTTCTACGATCTTCAGATCCATCTTCTCTGGTAATCCCCCGACGTTGTGGTGACTCTTTATCGCTGCGGTTTTCTTACCCGATTTGGCGCTCTCGATCACGTCCGAATAGATGGTTCCCTGAACGAGGTGCGTGGCACCGTAACTCTTCGCTTCTTCTTCGAAAACCCTGATGAATTCCTCCCCTATGATCTTTCTCTTCCTCTCTGGATCACTCACACCCTTCAATTTCTGCAAAAATCTCTGTCGCGCATCTATCTTGACAACGTTGAGCCCAAGCAAGTCTCTGAAGACTCTCATCACTTCTTCCTCTTCGTTCTTTCTCAGCAGTCCATGATCGACGAAGACACACTTCAAGTTGGTACCGATCGCCCTGTGTACCAGCACGCATGCGACGGAAGAATCCACCCCACCCGAGAGCGCTGCGATCACTCTTTTACCAGAAAGCTCGTTCCTCAACTCTTCGATTTTCTTCAAGATGAAATCTTCCAAGTTCCAGTTCGGTTTCAATTGACAGATCTTGTTCAAGAAGTTCTCGAGGATCTGCCTGCCGAAGATCGTGTGCCTGACTTCCGGATGGAACTGTAGTAACCAAAATTTTTTGAAATCGCTCGCAGCCACGATCATGCCGTTCTTGGAAAGCGCCGTGATTTGAAAACCCAAAGGCAAAGTTTGAACCACATCCGAATGGCTCATCCAAACAACAGTTTCTCGATCCACACCATCGAAGATGGGATCGTCCTTCACGATCTTGATCTCAGTTCTGCCGTACTCGGCGAGCTCACCTGGTTCCACTTTACCACCGAGTTCGTGTGCGACGAGCTGCATACCGTAGCACACACCGAGCACTTTTCCACCGTATTGGTCGAACCAAGCGGGGAATCTGGGTGCATCCGGTTCGTACACGCTCGCCGGCCCACCGGACAAGACCAGTGCACCCACATTCGAAACATCCACATCTTCATCAGGTTGTACCACTTGGCTGTAATAGCCAAGCTCTCTCACGACACGAGCGATGAGCTGGGTGTATTGAGAACCATAATCCACTATGAGCACTTTCATCTTTTTCTCTCCTCCAGATGTAAGATCTGTCTGGCCTCTTTGGCCGCGGCGATCGGTCTACCCAATTCCTTAGCTAGTCTCACCACTTTTTCAACGAGTTCGGCGTTGGACCTCGCGAGCGTCCCCTTCTCGATGTATATGTTATCTTCGAGTCCCACCCTCACGTGTCCCCCCATCACTATGGCCATCACGGCCATCGCGAATTCGTGTCTGCCTATGCCCGCCACAGACCAGGTCGCTCCAGCGGGCAAGCTATCCACCATTGTGACGAGGTTCCTCGCATTGGCCGCTATGCCTCCAGGTACCCCCATGACGAAATCGAAATGTAGATGTCCCTGCACGAGGCCTTTCTTCACCAAAGTCAGCGCATTACTTATGTGTCCCACATCGAAGCATTCGAACTCCGGCATGATGCCTCTCTCTTTCATAGCCAGTGCGAACTTTTCTATCATCGGCATGCTGTTGAAGAACACGTCGTTACCGAAGTTCACCGTACCCGTGGTCAGCGTCGCCATGTCCGGATCTGCTTCGAGCGATTGTAGTCTTTCTTCCGGCGTCATCCACACAGCACCACCTGTGGAAACTTGAACGATGATATCTGGGCATTTCTCCCTTATCAAACGCACGGTTTTTTTGAATATCTCAGGATTTTGGGTGGGATTACCGTTCTCATCTCTCACGTGAAGATGCACTATCGAAGCGCCGGCGAGATAGGCTTCGTACGTTTGCTGTGCTATCTCCTCCGGAGTGATGGGGATGTAGGGTGTGTCGTTCCTCGTGACTTCAGCACCACACACCGCAACAGTTATGATCAATTTTTCCATCATTTTGACCTCCTCTGTCTTTCCTTCGGGACAACACAGACTGCGCTGGCACGCGCCACCAGTTGTGGTGGTTCGAGCACATCACACGCAGAAGGTTGCTCAGAAATCTGAGCGTTCGTGATCACCTTGTAGACTTCAAACTTCATCTTCCGAGAAGTGTTACCGACCTCCACTATTTCTCCGTACACTTCGAGGAAATCACCTGCGAAAACGGGTTTGAGAAACTCGACAGTTTCGTACGCTCTGAGCAACCCCTCATCTCCATCGTGCCTGAT
This sequence comes from uncultured Pseudothermotoga sp., assembly GCA_964463395.1. Taxonomy (GTDB): domain Bacteria; phylum Thermotogota; class Thermotogae; order Thermotogales; family DSM-5069; genus Pseudothermotoga_A. The sequence goes on along the minus strand of CAYXCE010000025.1, from coordinate 1,216 downwards.
CAAGAGCTCCGTCGCCACGTCTCCCATGAGCTGGAGTATGCGTGCACCATCAACTAAACCACCAGCGTAGTGCGCATCGTGCTCGCTCATCCTGACTCTCAACATGGCTTTCACGAAAATCACCTTCCCTTCTTTGTGAACAATTCCGGCTTCTCTCTGAGCATGTCCACAAACAACTTTGCCAAATAGGGATCGAATTGTGATCCACCACACCGTTCGATCTCTGCTACGGCTTCTTCCAAGTTCATACCTTTCTTGTAGGGCCTATCGGTGGTCATGGCATCGAAAGCGTCCACGATAGAGAGCAACCTGGATTCGAGCGGTATTTCATCGGCACGCAGGCCTTCTGGATAACCTCTGCCGTCGAAACGTTCATGGTGGTACTTGGTGATCACAGCTATGTCTTCAAGTCCTGCCTCGACGAGCAGCTCGAAACTCTTCACTGGGTGTATCTTCACGAATTCGTATTCTTCGGTTGTGAGAAAACCGTTCTTGTTCAGAATGTGTTGCGGCACGAAGATCTTTCCAACATCGTGTACCATTCCGGACCAAAAAATGCGCCTGATCGAAGGTTTATCGAGACCCAATCTTTCCGCCAGAAAACTCGCATACCGAGCCACGTTCTCTGAATGTCCCCTCGTGTAATAATCATAATATTCGAGTGCTTTGACGACCACTCCCAAGAGCCTTCTTTGAAAAATACCCTGCTCTCTGATATAACTCCTCAAAGAAAGAAGTGTCGCCACGAGCGTGGCGAATTTTTCAAGGTATTCCTTCTGATGAATACCTGCTCGCTCGCAAGCAAAGAAAAACACCTCATGAGAGGTTTCCTGAGATCTTATGGGTAAAAACTCAACTTTGGCGTTCAGAGTCTCACCACACATCTGTTGAGCAGTTTTCAAAACGTCTTCAAAACTTTCCTCAGAATCGAAGTTGTAAGTTTTTTCAATCCTGTCGATAACGCTCTTTTCGCCTCTGACCAAGCTGAACAGCGTCTTGCCTGGCTCACTCGATCTCAGCGCAATACCGACACAAGCCGGTTCTGGTAAGTAGTGTCTGAACACGTCGAGCAAGGTCGTGAGGAAATCTTTCTCTTGAATGGTCTCGAAAGTGATCCTGTTCGTCAGGTCCAAAACAGCCTGAAAAGCGTTCTGGAATTTTTCGGCTTCCTGGGTTTTCTCTTCGAGCCTCTTGTTGAGACTCAACAACTCTTGGT
>CAYXCE010000024.1:0-10463 GCA_964463395.1 uncultured Pseudothermotoga sp. | reverse complement strand
ATCTTCGAAGTTGTTGGCAGAATTTTTGAAGAAGAACGGATTTTCAGTGAGAAGGAGCATACCGAAGCTCAAGACAGCCTTCGTGGCTCGAGCTGGGGAAGGTAAACCAAAGATCGCCCTTCTGGCGGAATACGACGCTCTACCAGAAATAGGCCACGCCTGCGGGCACAACATGATCGGTGTCATGAGTTGCGGAGCCGCCGTCGGTCTCAAAAAAGCGCTGGGCGAGTTACCTTTTACGATCGTTGTGGTCGGTTGCCCGGCGGAAGAGAGGGGTGCCGGAAAGAAAGATCTCATAAAAGCTGGTGTGTTTCAAGATGTAGATGCCGCCATGATGATACATCCTGCCTCGATGAGCACCGGCTTTGATATATCCTACGCCATAAAGCGTTACAAAGTCGAGTTCTTCGGAAAATCTGCCCATGCAGCGGCAGACCCTGCGAGTGGCAAAAACGCCTTAGATGCCATGATACTGTTCTTCAACGCCATAGGTTTGTGGAGACAGCAACTGCCTGAGAAAGTTAGAATTCACGGGATAATCACTAACGGTGGTCAATCTTTCAACACGATACCGGAATACACCAGCGCAGAGATCGCAATAAGAGCGTTGAGAGTGGAACAACTCAAGGGACTTGAAGAAAGGATCTTCTCGATCACGTACAGTGCAGGTTGTATGGCGGAGTGTGATGGGAGGTTGATCTACACGGAGGAAATGCCGGAAGTGTACGTGAACGTGCCACTCGCCAAGAAACTGGAAGAGAACTACAAACTCGTTGGTGAAAAGGTGGTCCCAAGAACCTACGAACAGGGTGTTGGATCGACGGACATGGGCGCTGTCAGTCACGTGGTGCCTGCTATCCACGCCTACATAAACATCACTGGGGATAAGACCATACCGACGCACACCAGAGAATTCGCGAAAGCGGCGAATTCCACATATGGTTATCAAGCCATGATGAGGGCAACTAAGGCTTTAGCGTTCACAGCTTACGATCTTGCGACGGATGAGAAATTTCTCCAAGAGGTCAAGCAATACTTCCAGGAGAGGAGGAGGGAATTTTGAAACCTCTCTTGGCCGTTGAAAACCTTGCAGTCGAGTTCAGAACGGGCGCAGGGAGATTCAAAGTTCCCGACGGGATTTCTTTTGAAGTGTTCGAAGGTGAATGTGTCGGCCTGGTTGGTGAGAGCGGCTCTGGCAAAAGCATCACCGCCTTGGCCATCATGGGTCTACTCCCCTACAACGCTAAACTCGCTGAAGGCAGAATCTTTTTTGATGGAATCGATATAACGAGAACGAACGAACACCCGAGGGGAAAGAAAATGAGCATGGTTTTTCAGAACCCTTTGAACTCGCTCAACCCAAACATGAAAATTGGACAGCAACTGTGTGAGGTGCTGATCGAAAATTTCAAGATGAACAGAGAAGAAGCCAAGCAGAAGGTCGTTGAAACGATGACGAAACTTGGCCTCTTCGAAGCCGAGAAGATGTTGGAAAGATATCCTTTCGAATTCAGCGGCGGTATGAGACAGAGAGCGATGATTGCCATGGCAATGCTCTGTGAACCGAAACTCCTCATCGCTGATGAGCCCACCACGGCTCTCGATGTTACCATCCAAGCACAGATCATGCAGCTTTTTAGAAATTTGAAGTTCTCCTCAAAAACTTCGATATTGTTCATAAGTCACGACCTCAGCGTTGTGTCGCAGATAGCAGACAAGATCGTTGTCATGTATTCCGGAAAAATCTGTGAAATTTCACCTTCGAAACAGCTGTTCGAGAGCCCATTTCATCCCTACACACAAGGTTTGATCACCTCTGTTCCTGACTTAAAAAGAAGAAAATCGAAACTGCATTCCATCGAAGGTAACGTACCGAGTCCTCTCAACCCACCTACGGGGTGTCGGTTCCACCCGAGGTGCAGTGAGAGGTTGGACGTTTGTGCACAAAAGGAACCGATCGGGGTTTGGATTCAAGATAGGTTCGTGAAATGTTGGCTGTATGAAAGGGTCGGGATCTGAATGATTCTAAGAGTCGAAAATCTCTCCAAAGATTTCCCAGTTGAATTCGATCTGTTCGGAAGGCCCATCAAATTTTTAAAGGCTGTCCAGGATGTTTCTTTCAACGTGGAAGAGGGTGCTATTTTCAGTATCGTTGGTGAAAGTGGATCCGGTAAATCGACAATAGCGCGTGTACTCTGCGGCGTATACAAACCTACCTTTGGCTCAATCTACTTCCAAGGTGAAGTGCTGGAAAAGCACGGGCAGAAGGATATACAGATGGTTTTTCAAGATCCGGACAGCTCGCTCGATCCAAGAAAAACTGTTGCGTTCAGCGTGGAAGAGGGCTTAAGAATTCACAAGTTGGGTAGCAAAGAAGAACGAAGAAAGATAGTGCTCGAAATGTTGAAGTCCGTCGGATTGACGGAAGACGTACTTTTGAAGTATCCTCATCAACTCAGCGGTGGTCAGAAACAGAGAGTGGCAATCGCGAGGTGCTTGGTGCTGAAACCGAAGCTGCTGATTCTGGACGAACCTACATCATCTTTGGACGTTTCAGTCCAAGCACAGATACTCAACCTTCTGATGCAGCTTAAAGAAGAATTCTCACTCACCTACATCCTCATAACTCACGACTTGAAGATCGTGTACCATCTTTCAGACCACACTATGGTGTTGTACCTTGGACAGATCATGGAGATTGGCGAAACTGAAAGGATCATACAAGAACCTTTACACCCATACACGAAAGCGTTGCTGTCTGCCGTACCAAAAGTCGGTGCGGAAAATTTGAAAGATTTCTCGTTGAAGGGCGAGATACCAAGCCCATTGAACCCTCCAAAGGGCTGTCCGTTCAAAACGAGGTGTGATTTTTCTTTCAGCAAATGTGATGAAAAACCGCCTCTGATAGAGTTCAAGGGTCGAAAGGTGAGATGCCACCTTTACAAGGAGGTGTGAGTATGCTCATGCAAGTGATGACGGCTCTGGAAGTCCTGGACGATCCGAAGGTGGATGGAAAGAAGGTCTGCAACCTCTTCAAAGACTACGATGGTGTTTACGCAGAGTACGAAACGGTCAAGACGGAACGTGGCAGAACGGACGTGGTGAGGATAACCATACATGGAAGTGATCCATCTGCTCCTGTACTTGGCATAGTCGGTCAGCTTGGAGGAGTGGGTGCAAGGCCACAGATGATGGGATTGGTGAGCGATGCAGACGGCGCCACAGCCGCGATCGCTTGCGCTCTGAAACTGGCACAGATGAAGCAAAAGGGTGAAGAAATCACAGGTACAGTTTTTGTGACGACGCACGTTTGTCCAGACGCACCCACTAAAGAACACAAACCGGTGCCTTTCATGGACTCTCCGATCGGTGTGAGAGAAGCTTTGAAATTGATGCTCAACAGACGCATGGACGCTGTACTTTCGATCGACACCACGAAGGGCAACAGGATAGTCAAAAAAAGAGGTTTTGCGATTTCACCGACCGTGCTCGGAGGATATATACTCCGAGTGTCGGAAGATCTACTGGACATCTATGAGAGAGTGTGTGGAACGGTACCTTTCGTATTGCCCATAACTATACAAGACATAACACCGTACGACAACGGGATCTATCACATAAACAGTATCATGCAACCTTGTACCGTTGTTCCATACGTTCCCGTGGTGGGTGTGGCGATAACGACAGAAATCCCTGTGGCGGGGTGTGCTACAGGAGCTTCGCACGAGATCGATATAGAGCTCGCGGCGAGGTTCTGTGTTGAGGTCGCGAAGTACTTCGGCAGAGGACAAATCGAGTTTTATGATAAAGCTGAATTTGAAAAACTTGTCAAAATGTACGGCGATCTCACTCGCTTGGTAATGGGGGAATGATCAGAATGAGTGAGGAACTCGACAACATAGGTGAAAAAATAAGAGCATTGAGACAATCCAAACAAATAACGGTGAGAGAATTGGCGAGACTCGTGGGGGTCACACCGGGACTGATCAGTCAAATCGAGCACGGTAGGGTTTCACCATCGTTGAGTACGCTCAAGAAGATCCTCGCCGCACTCGGTGAGACGATCATATCGCTCGTCGAACAAGAAGTTGGAGAACAAGCGCTCAGGGGAGTTGTGAGGAAGAGCGAACGGCGCAAGGTGATCGTCCGACCGGGTTTGACTTACGAACTACTCTCGGCGAAGAACAAAGCGTACTCCATGTTCATCTCCTATCTCGAGCCAGGTTGTGACAGCGGCGATTCCTTCTACGCGCACGAAGGCATCGAGTCTGGAATAGTGCTTCAAGGGACCGTTGAAATAACGCTCGGCGACAAAAAAGTTATCCTGAACGAAGGAGACAGCATAACCTATCCTTCCACGGTACCACACAGATGGAGAAACGTTGGAAAAGTTACGGCTGTAGGCATCTGGGTGGTCAGCCCACCGAGCTTTTGAGATCGACAGATTCAACCATTCAGGCACAGATCGATCAAGTCTCGAAGCTTGACAGTCGCGAGACAGACGCACGTGTCCGCGGCACCGTAATAGATCTTCACCTCTTCCCCATCGAGTATTGCGGCGGTTGGAAACACGACGTTGTTTCTGTATCCGTTCTTGATTTCATACTCTTCTTCTGGAACGATGAGGGGTTGTTTACAAACACCCAGAATCTTGGTGGGATCTTTCGAATCTAAAAGCATGACACCTGCAGTGTAGCGCTTGGTCCATCTTTCTTCCCATCCATTTTTGCCTCTCGACGGATCCACATCCACTGCGTGGAAGATCACCAACCAACCCGCGTCGGTCTTGATCGGTGGAGCGCCTGGTCCTATCTTGAGGTTGGCGAAAGGAACGTCTTCGACTCCTAAAAGCAACTGGCTATCTCCCCAATACCTCAGATCAGGAGAGAAACTGATCCAGATATCGAACCTTTCCAATCCCAACCTCCCGTAGATCGGGAAAGGTCTTTCGAGTCTGGCGTACATTCCCCCTATCCTCTCTGGAAAGAGTACGACGTTTCGATTGTCTGGAGTAGAAAGATGTATCAGTTCAAAGTGTTCGAAATCTTCTACAACTGCGATGCCCGCCCTGATCCCATGCCACGTATCGACAGCGAACGTGAGATACAGTTCATTTTCAACCAAGTTCAATCGAGGATCGTAGATCCTTATGAAATCTTCGCCTTCCAGTTTGAAAGAGAGTGGTTCGGGTTTCACCTTCCAATCGATGCCATCAACGCTTTCGGCGAGTCCTAGGTTGGTGCCTTCCAATCTCTGTTCTTCGAACGAACCGTAATCGTTCCGAAAGATCATGATGTAGCTGCCTTTCCACTTGCACACGCCGGGGTTGAAGACCAACGCGGAGGAGTAAGGAACGTCTCGATAGGTGAGCAATGGATTTTTAGGATGTCTCTTCACAGCGGAAGAAGACTTCAGATGCCCAACGGGCCTCGGTTCGAACAAAAGCCTGATCCGTTGAAAATCGATCATCCTGCACCACCTTCTCCCTGAAGATTCGATCTCTGTACAGAACGATACCACGGACCAAGATCAGCTCAGTTCTCAAAATCGTATTAACTATTAGACAATAACTTGCATTTTTCATAGAAAATGGACCAAATTAGAAGATAACCGTCGAAAATTCTCGTGCATATTTGTTTTCATGTTCGAACACGCTCGATCTAAACTTGACAGGATTAATACACGAGCTTTACAATACAGTTAGTTAGCCATGGATAACTAATTGGAGGTATCTCCTTGCTGACGGGGCTGGAGAGCAACATCTTAAAGATCATCTCGGAGAACGAAGGCATATCTCGACAGCAGATCGCTCAAAAACTCAGAATAAGCAAGCCTGTGGTGAGCAACGTGGTGTCACAGCTCATAGAAAAAGGTTTGGTCGTTGAATCCGGAAAGACGAAAGTTCAAAATGGTCGGCCTCGCGTCAAACTGAGCTTCGTGAAGGATGCTTGGTACTGTGTGGGGTTGGAACTGGACGAAGATTTTCTCGAGATAGTGATTTCGGACCTTTTGGGAAACGTTGTGGACTCGCTGGAAAAGAGGATACCGTTTCGTGAAAATTTTGATTGGCTCACGGACTGGTGCTGTGAGGAAGTTGAAAAGATGCTTTTGAAAAGCTCCATTTCTAAAGACAAACTGCTCGGTGTTGGGATCGGGATCGCAGGAATGGTGGATCCGAAAACCGGAAAGGTCAGGACTGCCCCGGCATTCGGGATCAAAAACGTGGACGTCGCTTCGGCTTTTGCGCAGAGATTGAACGTGAACGTGTTCGTCATGAACAGGGTGAGGGCTGCTGCGCTCACGGAATGTCGGATTGGAACTGCGAGAGGACTTGAAAAAGCCGTCTTCATCTTCTTCGATAGCGGTCTTGGCTCTGCACTTCTGATCGATGGAAAGATCTATGAAGGTTTCTACGGCAAGGCCGGAGAGTTCGGCTGGCTGATCACAGATCCTTTCGGGATGCAAGAAGAAATCCTCCACGAACCGAACTTCGGACATCTCGCGAGAAAAATCTGCGGACATGGTCTCAACGAATTCGCAAGAAAATCCCATTCGAGCGTTGAAGAAATGTTCTCTCAAGATCAAGGGGTTTTGAAAGAAACGCTCGACAATGGCTTGAAGCATCTTGCCATCGCACTGGCCAACGTTTTGATTATGTTCGATCCACAAGCCGTGATATTCAAAGGCAGGCTCGGACAAAGATATTTCGATCGCATTTTGAGGGCGATCACACCAACGCTTGAAGAATTTCTTCCTGAACAGTTCCACGAGAACCTGGACATACGCCAAGGAATCGTGGAAAGATTCGATGTCGCACTCGGCGCAGCTTTCATGGTCAGACAGAGAGTGATGAACATGTGACTACCCCATTTGGGTAGAAGGAGGTGTTTGTATGAGAAAGGTTGCTGGTTTATTGCTGCTGTTGATCGCCACTGCATTGTTCGCAGACACGGTCTTGATGTGGTTCACCGATGGCCCCGATTTCGACCTCATCACCGCCCAAACCGACAGGTTCACCAAACAGACAGGAGAGAAAGTCGTCATATTGAACCTGCCGTACTATCTGGAGTACAAACCAAAACTCGCCGCGATGGCGAAGGCGGGCTCACCACCCGACGTGGCGCGAGAGACGGACTTGCTACCGTGGATCGATTACGCTATAGATCTGAAACCACTCGTTGAAAAGTACACCGGGATGAAATTCGAAGATTGGCTCGAGAACGTTTCTTTCTACAAGGCAGGTTTCAAAAAGCTTTACCAAAAATACGGCAAGGTGATAGGTATTCCGTACACCTCCGACGCTCACGCGATCTTTTACAACAAAGAGATCTTCAAAAAGGCGGGCATCGAACCTCCCAAGGACAGACCTTGGACCATCGACGAGTGGTACGCCGCGATGAAGAAGATCAAACAGAGCGGTGCTGCAAGGTACGCGCTCGTGTATGATTTCAGCCCTTACAGGTTTGCCAACCTCCTGTACGTCTTCGGTGGAGGTATTTGGGACAGAGAGGGCAAGAACATCATAATCGATTCTCGCGAATCGATCGAGGCACTCGAGTTCTTCGTCAAGTTGCACGATGAAGATCTCATACCGAAGGCCGTATGGCTCACTGGAGATGCCCCAGCGAAATACTTCCAGAATGGACTCGCCGCCATGTACGTTTCTGGAACCTGGATGCTCGCACAGTTCAGAGAACAGTTGAAGTTCGATTGGGGCGTCATCATGTGGCCTTACAAACGCGAGCGTGCCGTCATGACCGGAGGAAAATACATAGTCCCGTTCACAGAAAGAGGTGCAGCGCTCGCATTCTTCCTCACCAACCCGGAGAACCTCGCAGAGTTCGCAGGCAAACTGTATCTGATACCTGACAGAAAAGACCTGGCAGACAAGGTCAAGATAGAAGATCCCATCATCAATGAAGTCTACGCAGTCGTGATGAAAGATCTTGCAGAATCCACACGTGGTAGCATGGTACCCGATTGGTACGATCCAGACACCGCAGGCATCGTTCAAACCAACAGAACGGTCATCAACGACCATATCAAGGCAGCGATAGCGAAAGAAAAGACTCCCGAGCAAGCCTTCAAGGATCTTGCTGTAATATTGAGAAGAGCCGCTGGAAAGTGACACAAAGAGCTCGGGGGTTCAAGCCCCCGGGCCTTCGAAAGGATGTAGAAGAACTTGAAAAGACATCACTATGCATGGTTATTCCTTCTTCCTAACCTTTTGATATTCACCATCTTTGTGGTCGTACCAGCACTCAGCAGCTTCTATTTTTCGCTGACCGACTACGACATGCTCAGATTCTCAGGAAAATTCGTTGGACTGTCAAATTTTCAGTACTTGTTCAGCTATAAGAGCGATTTTGGAAGAGTGCTGATGAGGACCCTTTATTACTCGGCGATGGTCGTGCCACTGGCCTTTTTCACATCGCTCTTTCTGGCCGTCGTCACGAGTTCCGACCTGATCAAAGGTAAGGCATTCCTCAGAGCTCTCTTCTACTGGCCTTGGTTGCTCTCGCCATCGATCATAGGTATTTCCTGGAAATGGTTTCTCGACTACGATGCTGGGTTGATCAATATATTGTTGTTGAAGAGTGGCTCGTCCCCCATTCCCTGGCTGCTCGATCGAAGACTCGCTTTTTTGAGCGTCGTTCTGGTGACGGTGTGGAACGTCGCAGGTTATTTCATGGTCATGTTCAACTCCGCACTCACCGCCATACCCGTTGAAGTTTACGAAGCTGCCGCTCTGGATGGCGCGAACCGTTGGGTGAGGTTCTGGAAGATCATATTCCCCCTATTGAAGCCCACGGCAGTTCTGGTGCTCGTACTGAGCACGATCATGTCCATGCGGAGTTTTGAAATCATCTACGTCTTCACTGCGGGTGGTCCCGGTACAGCCACCACGGTCTTGGCGCAGAGGATCTATTACACTGCTTTCCTCGAACGCAAATTGGGAATGGCTTCCGCCATGTCAGTGATCCTGTTCGCGATCTTGATCACACTCTCTCTGTTGCAGTTCAAGATTCTGGAGGAAGAGCGATGAAAAAGAAGACGATCCTTTTGATCGTTTTGAACTGTTTGGTCTATTTGTTCGCACTCGTTTACGTATCACCGATCCTTTGGACGGTCTTTTCGAGTTTCAAAGACGAAGCCGATCTTTTCTCTTGGCCACCGCGGCTCATAACTGAGCCCACACTCGTCAACTTCGTCAAGGCACTCCGCAGAACACAGTTCTCACTATTTTTCAGAAACTCGTTCATAGTTTCACTCTCAGCCACAGCGATCACTGTCATCATCAGCGTGATGGGAGGATACGCACTCGCAAAGTACCAATTCAAATTCAAAAACGCGATTTCAACCTTCGTTCTGTCGATGCTCATGATTCCGTTGCAAGTCATCATGGTACCGATCTATCTGGTTCTCTCCAGACTGGGCATGATAAACACGTTCTGGGGACTCATCATCCCACCGGCGGCGACACCAACGGGAATCTTTTTGGCACAAAAATACATCGTCTCAGCCATACCAGATTCGCTGATAGAGAGTGCGAGGATCGATGGTGCCAGCGAGTCTACCATATTCTGGAGGATCATCCTTCCGCTCTGTCAACCCCTCGTCGCGGCGTTGGCAGTCCTATCGTTCACGTGGCGTTGGAACGATTTTCTCTGGCCCATGATAGTGGTCGGTTCTCCAAAACTGTACACGATACAACTCGCACTCGGCCTGTACGCAGGTGAGCACATCGTTCAGTGGGGGCCTCTATTGGCCATGACTGTGCTTTCTATGATTCCAGTTTTGATAGTCTTCATCGCCTTGCAGAAATATTTCGTGAAGGGGATCACCACGGGCGCGATCAAGTGAGAGGGAAGGGGCATGAACTACAAGATCTTGGACGATCGTATTTTGTACGAAAACGACACACCGGAACTGTACATTCTGTCAAACATCGAGCTAACTTTAGAATTGAAGAAAGGTTTTCTCCACAGACTGTTCTCTTCCAAGAACGGGATACTTCTCATCTTCACAGGCTCCAACCTCGCTGAACCTTCGACGTCCAACTTCTGGCCCAACGGGTGCGAGTTCAAAAGCAAAGACACATCCTGGTCCTTCTTCACGTCCGCTTTCTCGCGCTCCGTTCTTTGGTGTTTGAACGGTGTAGAAAGACTCAATTTATCTTTCAGGGTGCCACTGGAAAAACAGTTCAAAGTACCGTTCGGCACCACTCTCAGTTTCGCTCAACCTTTGAAAGTGATGATGAAAGACTCCACAATAAATTTCTCTGAGATGGTATCGATAGAAGTGATCGCTGGGGAGATAGAAGAATTTTCTCAAAATCACGATAGAACCTTCTCTTTAAGACTGCGCAGCGACGACGAAAAAAGATTGAAGATCCGATTCTTCACCCAGAGAGAATCGATAGATGAACAGCGAGAAAATCTCATCTACAACGAATTTTTGAA
>CAYXCE010000023.1:0-10622 GCA_964463395.1 uncultured Pseudothermotoga sp. | reverse complement strand
TAAACGTCTCACTCGGAGCCTCTGGTTCGTCTGCTGTAGCCTACGCGGCGGTCAGATACGCTTATCAAAACGATGTTGTCTTGGTCTGTGCGGCTGGTAATGAGAACGGTCCTGTGAATTATCCTGCCGCTTATCCGGAAACTATAGCGGTCGGAGCAGTGACGGCGAGCGGTACGAGGGCTTCCTATTCAAATTTTGGACCACAACTGGACATCGTCGCACCGGGTGGTGACGCGCAAACACCGATTTTGAGCACTTACCCAGTCTACTTGCACCCATACGCTAAGTATATTGGTAGTATTGGAACCTCGATGGCTGCGCCCCATGTGACGGGTTTGATCGCTCTGATGATTTCGCAGGGAATCGTTGGGGTTGAGAACATCAGGAATGTCCTTCGAAGAACGGCGATCGATCTCGGCCCTTCTGGGTACGATATTTATTATGGGGCAGGACTCGTCGATGCCTACGGAGCCGTGACTTGGCAGGGAGGATGGCAACCGTTGATCGTGTTCGCCTTGGATAGAGACGGTAAACTCGCTGGTCAGACGTACGCGGATGGTCTTGGACGATTTGAACTGACTGTGACAAAGCCAGAAGTGAGGATCTATGCGTGGCTCGATTTTGATGGGAACGGTGATGTGAGTTACGGTGATCTGTACGGATATTACGGTTACAACGGGGGAAACCCACTGACCGGTTCGGCTCAAACCTTGTTTTTGACGATGAACGAAGTTCGCACCATCAATTTCAATATAGCACCTATCGTCGATACGAGCAATAGACCCAGCCTTTCTACTCGAGACATCGAGACCCTGGCGATCTTCAAGAAGCGAATCATAGATGAACATTACAAAAGTGTGAGAGGCACCCGTTGAGGTGGAGGTGAGAATTTGAAGGACTATCTCACACTCACCTGCGAGGAGGTTCTGAAACTCGATAGGGAAAGAACGGTTTTCATCTCGGTGATCTCTCCTATTGAAACGCACGGTAAGCATCTTCCACTGGGAACGGATGTGTTCATCGCACACAAGGTGATGGAAGAAACTTGTAGAGAAATCGAAAAATACCACGAAGTTGTCAAATTATTCGAGCTTCCATTGGGAAGCGATGCTCAGCCTGTGTTTGGTTCGATCCAATTGAGTCATCGAACCTTCAAAAGAGTTGTCTTAGAAGTAGGAACGCAACTTGCAAAAATGGGTTTCAAATACTGGATCGTGTTCGACAATCACGGAGGGCCAAGACATCAACTCGCACTGGCCGAAACATCGATAGAGCTGAAGAAAAAGTTTGGGTTCAACCTCGTGGTACCTTTTCTGCACATATTTCAGGAGATGCTGAGTGACTCACCAGATATAGGAATCCCAGCGGGTATGAACGGTGATGCAAGCGATTTACATGCGGGTACCAACGAAACTTCTTTGATGTTGTATGTAAGAACCGAGATGGTAAAAACGATGAATTTACCTCGGTATTTTCCAAAGAAAAGAACCGCTCTCGGAAACTTGTTGAGATTACTAAAAGCAGAGAGTCTGGCTATCACGATCGATTGGATCAGTGATCCGTCAAATCCTTATTATTTGGGAGATCCATCGCTCGCCGACCCGGAACGGGGAAAAAGGATGATCGAATACCACGTGAAAAGATCGATCGAACTGTTCGAGACGGCGAAACGAGGAAATTATTCTCCCCCCAAATTGTTCAACCCTATCGTTAGATTACTTTTGAGGTTGGCACAATAGACCTTAAGAAGAGAGAAAAAATATGTTTCTCATGTTATGCCGTTGAAGCTGATTTTAATGAAGAGGTTGGTTGACGATTCAATCTGAACCTGTTTGGAAAAATTCGAAAAGAATAAAAAGATCAAAAAGGGCGGCGGTGCCGCCCTTTTCATGCTTCCTCCCCTTCAGTTAGTTTCTTTTTCATCCAATCTTTTCCTTCGATCAAGCGTGTCACCATCATGGCTGCAACCGTATCACCCGTCGCGTTCACCATTGTCGCGGGTGGATCCACCAAATAACCGATCATCGCGATGATGGGGAAAGCTTCCGGTGGGAAACCGTACAAACTGACGATCAACATCTCACCGATCAACCCACCACCAGGAACGCCAGACATGACGACGCCGCTCAGTACTGCAACGAAGAACGCCGTTACGAAAGTACCTATACCTGTGAACGGCATTCCGAAAATTCCAAACAGGAAAGAAATCTTCAATATTGCGCTTATACATGAACCATCCATGTGCATCGTGGCTCCAACCGGGAGAACGATTTCTCTCACGTCTTTTGGAATGCCCAATCTTCGCGCAGCCTTCAAGTTCACAGGTAGAGTTGCCAAACTGCTCTGTGTTGCCAATGCCGTGATGGCGGGCTCGAATATCGCTTTGAAATATTTCTTTGGGCCTTCTCTACCCGCAGCGAAGTAAGCGTATATTGCGAACGCTATGAAGAAATACAAGATCGACAAGGGATAATAAACGAGCATGGCTCTACCGTAAGCACCGAGGAGTTGCGGGCCAAAGTCTCCCACGAGTGCGGCGAAGTAAGCACCAAGACCTATGGGCGCATAATACATGATGATCGAAATCATCTTCACCATGGCTTCAGACAGGATGTTGAGTATTTTAACGAGTGGCTCAGCTTTTTCCTTCAGTAAACTGATACTCAAACCGAGTAAGATTGAAAAGATTATGAGTGGCATCATGCTCCTTCTCGAAAGTAACGCCTGAAAGTCGTTCACGGTGAACGCTTTGACTATCTGATCAGCGGTCTTGAGAGGTTGGATCTGCTCAGCTTGAGGCAGATCGAGTTTTACACCTTTGGCTGGAGGATAGATCACGACGACGATGGTCGTTATTATAGCGGCTATCAAACCTGTGACGATGAACACTGCGAGCATAGTTCCTATGATCTTTCCCAACCTTCTGAGGTTTGCAATGCTTGCAACCGCACTGGTGACCGTCACCAGAACGAGTGGCACAACGATGGTGAACATCAAGTTGAGAAAGACGTCGCCGAATGGTTGCAGAACTGTGGCCTTCTTACCGAGGACAAGACCGAGAATACTCCCGATGATGATGGAGAGAAGCAGTATCACCGAGAATCTGTAAGACCTCCAGACACTTTGAGCTTTTGGCTGCGCCATTCGACACCCTCCTCATGTTAGTTTGGGATCCCTTTGCTGTAACCAAAAGAGATCCGAACTATACCCTCCGTAACGAAATTTTGGTTAAATGATTAAACAATCATGGCTCGATGATTATTGTTCTTATCTTAACACAACGAACATGGGGATTTCAAGTCTTTTTGATGTTGAATCGTCCAAGTTCGTGAGCGGTGGCGATTCCGCCGACCAGTATGTTCAAATAGTATGTAAAGAAACGCCAAACGAGTAAAGCAGCCACCGTTTTAGAACCAAAGAGATGTTTGAAAAAGAGCGTATAAACGCCTTCTGATGCACCTGTGGCACCTGGTGTGGGAACGAAAGAGGCAACGAGAAAGACCACCAGTTGGGTCATGATCACATCTATGTAGGAACACGAGATACCGAGGGATCTGCTGACGAAATAAGTTATCGAAACCTTTGCCCAAACTTCCAAAGTTGCAGCGAGCAGAGCTATGCTCGTGAGGAACAGATTCTTGGTGGATTTCAATATGCATTCGTGAAAGAGCTTGGTTTGTTCGGTCAATCTCTGTTGAAAAAGTTCTCTATTCTTGACAATTCTCAATGCAACCAAGATTTTGGACATCTTCGAGATCAATTTTTCTGCCAAATTTTTGTTAAGAGTGAAAAGAAAAAGAATGAACAACACGAAAGCGTTCAAAGCGAATCCAAAGAAGGCCAGCAAGGCAAAATTAGAGATTTTTTTTTCGAACAACGAGTAGGCTCTAACTAAACCTGCAATACTGATACTGGTGACAACGATCTGGTAGAAGATGAACCGCGATACGAGCATGGCAGTAGCCTCTCCGTACTCGGCTCCGCGTTTGCCAAGAAAAGCTATTTGTGCCGGTTGACCACCAGTTGAAAAGGGTGTTATCGCTGAAAAGAATCGGCCGACTAGGGTGATCTTGAACAAATAGAAGAGTGAAATCTTTGTTCCGTAAGATCGGGAGAACATCCAGACGGTGAGAGTTTCCGCAAACCAGTCGAACAAAACGAGCACGAGTACGTATGTGAACCAGTCGAGCGAAATCTTTCTGATGGCTTCGAACGTGAGTTTTATATCAGTGATGCTCGCTATCACTAAGACGATGATCAAACTCAAAAGAACTATCAGAACCGCTTTTTTCAGATCACCCATCTTTGCCATACTTTTTCAACACTTCCTCGTAAATGTGTTTGAGTTTCTCGCCGATTATGGTCAGATCCCTCTCCAGGGCGACTTTTCTTGCCTTTCGTCCGAGTGCATTCGCAAAGTCTTTATCATTGACGAGCTTCTCTATGGCCATTTCAAAATCTGTGTTGGTTTTACCCTTCAGACAATTCACACCGTCTTGCAACCAATCTTCGTACACAGGAATATCCCTGACTAAAACGGGACATTCACAAGACAGAGCTTCTAACACGACGATACCCTCGTTCTCTTCGTAAGAGGGAAAGAAAAAAACGTCCGCCGCTGAATAAGCCCCTACAAGTTCTTCTTGCGGCATGAACCCTGGTAGCAAAACGTTAGGGGGAGGATTTCTTAGGATCTCTCTCACATCTTTCGGAAGGAGTGAAGCTATACCCTTAGAGCCTATCCAAACGAAGTGGTACTGATTAAGTCTCTTTGCGATGTACATGAAATCGTGGATCCCTTTCCTCCTGAAGGGCAACGCAACGCACAGGATTATAGGACCGGTCAAATTGTACCTTTGTCTGAACTGTGCGGCTTTCTCTTCATTTCTCCTGAAAAATTGTGTGTCAACACCGTTCGAAACCACTTCTCCTGCCACTTTCACACCGTAATTTCTCACGATGTTCATCGTATATTTTGTTGGAAAAAGTAAAAAATTCGCCTTAGAATAGATCTTTCGCAGTGCAAACTTGGCATATCTCGAATAAATGTTACTCAACAAAAAGCTGTTTCTTATATCTTCCGCGGTAGTATGAACATGCCAGACGATGGGAATGTTCCTCGATCGACAACTACTGGCGACAAATCTGGCTCCCGGTCCTACCGTGTTGATGTGTGCCAGATCATAGTCATCATCGATATTCAATGTGAAGTCAACACCCACTCTCCGAAGTGCCTCCATCTGGTGCTTCAGAGCTATTCCGATTCCTGATCTAGATAAGAGTTTCTTAGCCTCGGCGTACAGGAGTACTTTCATAACCTCCTCCCCTTGAAATTATCCACAACAGATGGTACAATTTTTTTGCGAGTTGGGTGCGTAGCTCAGAGGGAGAGCGCTTCCCTCACGAGGAAGAGGCCGCAGGTTCGATTCCTGCCGCACCCACCATTTCTATCCAACTTTCACCAGCTTCAACCTCTCACCGTACATCTTTTCAACCTTGTCGACGAGATTTCTGAATCTCTCGAGATTCTTGATGACGAATTCCGCATCTTCTCTCGCTTTAAAAAGAAGGTGTCTGTCTCTCACCAGGTCGGCCACCTTCAAATCTGGTAAACCGTGTTGACGCAGACCAAGTATCTCTCCAGGGCCTCTCAACTTCATGTCGTATTCGGCGACTTCGAAACCGTTCTTAGTACTCGCGAAATATCTGAGCCTTTCCATCGCTTCTTCATCAACGTTACCGACAACCAAGAAACAGTAGCCTTGTTTGTCGCTTCTACCGATCCTTCCTCGAAGTTGATGAAGCTGTGCGAGACCAAATCTTTCGGGATTTTCAACAACCATGATCGTTGCGTTCGGAATGTCTATCCCCACCTCGATGACAGTCGTAGAAACGAGTACGTCGAAATCCCCACGGGCGAACCTCTCCATCACCAAATCCTTCTCTTGTTGACTCATTCTCCCATGCAGAAGTCCTACCCGCAAGTCTTTGAAGATTTCTTGAGACAGTTTTTCATACATCTGAGTGGCTGCCTTCACTTGCAACTTGTCCGATTCTTCTATGAGTGGATAAACTATGAATGCCTGGCCTCCCTCGCTGATTTCCTTCTTGACGAATTCGAACACTTGGTCGATCTTTGTCACGCTCACCAAAATAGTTTTTACATCCTTCCTCCCGGGTGGCATTTCGTCTATGATCGTTAAATCCAAATCACCATAGACGGCGAGTGCGAGGGTTCTTGGTATCGGGGTGGCAGTCATTACGAGTGTATCCACCGCAGCTCCTTTGCTTATCAAAGCCTCTCTTTGTCTCACTCCGAATCGATGCTGTTCGTCTATGACGACGAGTCCAAGCCTGTCGAACTCAACATCTTCTTGTATCAAGGCGTGAGTACCTATGACGACTGACAACTCACCGCTTTTTAAAAGCTTCTTGATCTTTTCTTTTTCAATCTTGCTCATTTCACCCAACAACAAGGCTGTTCTAATTCCAAGACTTTCGAAACTCGCGGCCATTCTCCTGTAGTGCTGTGTTGCTAGAATTGAGGTGGGTGCCATGACGGCAGCTTGAAAACCCGCTTCGAAATTGTCAACGATCGCTAACTGTGCAACCACCGTTTTGCCACAACCGACATCACCTTGAAGCAGACGACTCATCGGGAGCGGCGAGCGGAGATCTTCTCTGATCTCTTGATGCGCTTTTTTTTGGGCGTTGGTCAACTCAAAGGGAAGTTTTCTGAGAAACTCTTGAGCCATCTTCCCTTCGATCTTTTTCGCAATGCCTCCGATCGATTCGAGGGTACGCCTTGACAAAAGCATTGCGAGTTGGAGGAAAAACAACTCTTCGTAGGCGAGCCTTTCTCTGGATTTCTCAAGTTGATACATCGTTTTTGGAAAGTGCATTCCATACAGGGCTGTACTCAGGTCTATCAGTTTTCTCTTTTCTACAAGTTCGCCAGGTAGATCATCTTGAACATTGACAACACAGTGAACGTTCTGCTGGATGATCCTGCGTAATTCTTTTTGTCCGATGCCTTCGGTGAGCGGATAGATGGGAAAGATTTCTAACGAAACTGTTTTCTCGACGAGCTCTATTTCTGGATTGACGATCTCGAGACCACCAAACATGCTTTTCTTGACCACACCGGTAACGTACACATCTTTGCCCTTGAGTGTTTGAATCTGCTTGTACAGGAATTCTTGATTGAACCATTTCAACAGCAAATGATATATACCATCTGCGAGCACTGCGACCAGTATCTTCATGCCCGATAAGTCTTTCATCTCGACGTTCATGATCTTACCTTTAGTTGTGACTTTTTCTCCGACGAGTACATCCCTCAAAGATAAGACCCTTCGACGGTCTTCGTACTCTCTAGGAAAATAGAAAATCAAATCTTTCAACGTTTCAATACCGAGCTTGCGTAACAATTTTTCCCTCTTGGGTCCAACACCATGTGCGTATTTTATGTCTAAAGAGAGTTGCTTCGCTTTAGAAGGATCCGGCTTGGCAAAAAAGTACCACGATCTGTACCTATCGATCATTCCCAATGCATTCATCAATCGTTTTATGGTGCGTTCTTTTGAGAACTCTGCGATAGGTTCGAGGTAATCGATCAGTTGCTCTAATCTCTCATGAGAGAGCGTGTCACTCAGAAGAGGATCTTGAACGAGTTCACGATGCTCTTGAATCCACTCGATCAGTTCTCGAGGAGTGATTCTGCCATCGAGAACCTTGGAGATGTTCTCTTCAAGATCTTTGAGGAATTCCTCAACGAGAATAGGGCGCATGTAGAGGAACGCCTTCCTTGTTGATATGAATTAGTCCCATCCTCACTCTAATGAGGCGTTCGAGAGAGATGAGTAGAACAGAGACAACCAAAGCCAAAATAAGGCTCGCAACGATCATGAAGGCCTTCTTCATGATTCAGGTTTCAGATAACCTATGTATGGAAGATTTCTGTACTTTTCATCGTAGTCCAGTCCATAACCTATCAGAAAAACGTCTTGTACTCTGAATCCTACGAAGTCTATGGGAACGCCATGTTGATACTTCTCCTTTTCCACGAGTGTCACGATTTTTAGATCGGCCGGTTTGTACTTTCGTAGATAGTTCAAGATGTACCTCAGTGTGTTACCAGTGTCCACTATGTCTTCCACCACCAGCACATATTTACCCTGGAGTGGCTCATCCACCCAGGATTTGACCCTAATTTTTCCAGTAGATTCCGTACCAGTGTAGCTCGATACATGTACGAAAGAATAGTTCACATTCATATTGAGATTCAACACGAGTTCGCTGAAAAAGTGTATCGAACCTTTGAGTACACATATGGCGTGCAGTGTGTCGGTTTTACCTCTGTAATAGTTCTCAATTTCTCTTGCCAGTTGTTTGACCCTTTCCTTGATCGTTCTCTCGTCGAGAAGAACTTCTATAGCCACGGCTCGCCTCCTCTCATATAGAAAGGACGTAAATCGCTGCTCTTTGAGATTTTACATCTTCTGAGAGCTCAACGGTACTTTCGGAAAATTTCTTAATGTTCGTGAACAGTTTCAAGAAGTCATCCACAGGTTTTAGATCGAATCTTATGTACCTCGTTTTGTAGTGCATAGGGATCACAATGTGTGGTTGCAACTGTTCAACGACTTTCTTGGCTTCTTCCGGACCTAAAGTAAAAGTACCTCCGACTGGTATCAACAGCACGTCTGGCTGTCCAACCTGTTGAATCTGTTGGTGATTTAGAACATGCCCTAAATCGCCGAGGTGTGCCACCTTCAAATCTGGAAATTCGAACACGAAAACGATGTTCGTACCTCTCTTGATACCTTCAGCTTCGTCGTGGAATGTTTTTACACCTTTGATCTTGACATTCTTGATAGTGTACTCTCCAACTTCTCTAAATAACTGAAAGTCTCCCTTGAGCAGATGATGTGCGTTGTGATCGAAATGCTGATGACTCTCAGTGACAGCATCAACTGAAACGTTTGGGATTTTGTAACCAACGGAGCTGTCGAACGGGTCCGTCAAGATGCGAATACCCTGATGATCAATGAGAAAACAAGCATGACCAAACCAAGTGATTTTCACAACCTTTCCCCCCTCATTTGAATTATATCAAGGGACACCACGCACATTTTCCAACGCCACTTAGTAGCAATCAAATGAAACGAGTGCTATACATTTTATATGCATAAATATTATGAAACCACAATCCTAGATTAAATAATAATAATTTAATCAACCAAATCTTAAGAAGGACTCTTGACAAACCATTCAGTACCCCATATAATGAGGTTGGAAGCGATCCAGGAGGTGAAAAAATGAGTGATAGGGAATTCGTTGTGGGTATTGACCTTGGGACTACAAACTCAGTGATAGCGTGGATGAAACCAGATGGTTCCATAGAAGTTATACCCAACGCAGAAGGCGGCAGGCTCACACCTTCCATCGTTGCTTTCACCAAAACCGGTGAAATACTCGTCGGAGAACCTGCCAAGAGGCAAATGATTCTGAATGCTGAAAGAACTATCAAATCTATCAAACGCAAAATGGGTTCGGACTACAAAGTCAGGATAGACGACAAGGAGTACACACCCCAACAGATCAGCGCGTTCATTCTAATGAAAATGAAGAAAGACGCCGAGCAGTACTTGGGCGGTAGGATAAGAAAAGCTGTCATCACATGCCCTGCTTACTTCAACGATGCTCAGAGACAAGCGACGAAAGAAGCGGGTCAAATAGCCGGCTTTGAAGTGCTGAGGATAATCAACGAACCTACAGCTGCGGCATTAGCTTATGGTCTCGACAAGAAAAAAGAGCAAAAGGTGCTCGTCTACGACCTTGGTGGTGGGACGTTCGATGTTTCCATTCTCGAAATCAGTGAAGGTGTCATCCAGGTCATCGCCACGAGCGGTAACAACCACCTCGGCGGTGACGATTTTGACCAGAGGATCATCGATTGGCTCGCAGAAGATTTCAGAAAACAGCACGGCATAGACCTCAGGGAAGACAAGCAGGCGCTCCAGAGGCTCAGAGATGCGGCTGAGAAGGCCAAGATTGAGCTTTCATCGAAGCTTGAGACTGACATAAGCTTGCCGTACATAGCCGCAACGAGCTCTGGTCCATTGCATCTTGAGGCCAAACTCACCAGGGCCCTGTACGAATCGCTCGTGAAAGATTTAGTTGAGATGACCAGAGGCCCGATCGAAAGAGCTTTGAGTGATGCGAAATTGTCACCCAAAGACATAGATGAAGTCATTCTCGTTGGTGGCATGACTAGAACTCCTATGGTTCAGAGGTTGATTTATGAGATCTTTGGCAAAGAACCCAACAAGAGTGTGAATCCAGATGAAGCAGTCGCGATCGGTGCCGCTATACAGGCCGCCATACTCGCTGGCAGTGCCAAGGAAAAGGACATAGTACTTGTGGATGTCACACCATTGACTCTCGGCATAGAGGTCAAAGGCGGCCTCATGGAGCCCATCATACCACGCAATACGACCATACCTGTTAGAAAGAGCAAGATTTTCACCACAGCGGAAGATTTCCAAACGGAAGTTGAAATCAGAGTTTATCAAGGTGAAAGGGCCATGGCGCGCGACAACATCTTCCTTGGTAGCTTC